>QMPG01000687.1 GCA_003648455.1 Bacteroidota bacterium | reverse complement strand
TGAATAAAAACGCCCTACAATAAATAGCCTTCAATCGGCTCGCAGAGCCTAGATTGAAGCAGATGTTGAACGAAATCCATCTTAAGTCATAGTTTTTTCTTCTATGGGCTTTCAATACATATTTTTAAATTTGAGAGGAGTCTAAAACTGGAGTGAAATCTTGTTTTTAACGCAAGACTTGGTGTTTTCGAGACAAATTTGTGTAATCATGTGTTTGGTAAAAACCAAACATTTCAATTAGCATATTTTGGCTATTTTTATGCCAAAACAATACCATATCCTGCCAAGGCAAGATTACTATCTGTCTGATTACGTATGTTTTACTATTCCGGCATTTGCAATAAGAAAACCTGTTGGGGAGCGTATTCTTGGGATAATTTCTATTTTATGCATTGTGCCTGTTTTGCAAAAAGGGCATTTGCTAACATCAAAACCCAACAGGCGTTTTATACGTTGTACAGGCGTTTCGTCTGGGTTTGAGCTTTGCGTTTTTCTATACATCGCAGTATATTTACTAAAGCGGTTGCTTAGTATGCCATAGTATCTAATTTTCACAAAACCTTTAGGCAAAATGTGCATACAGAATCGCCTCAAAAACTCAATGCCGGAAAGCCTCATTACCTTTTGCTTGCCTTTGTCCTTGTAATCTTTGTACTTGAAAGTTACATTTTCGGCATCGATATTTAAAATACGATTATTTGTAATAGCAACACGATTGGTGTATTGCCCGAGATACTTAATTACCGAATCGGCACCGGCAAAAGATGGTTCTGCAAATACAATCCAATTTTTCGCCCATGCTTTGTCAATTATAGCCTGATATTCAGTAAGTTTATTATTTTTTGTAAGTTGCTTTTTAAGCTGCTTCATCATCACACTACGAAAATCGGGGCTCAACTTTTTTACCGGATACAGATACTTGTTGTTTTTGCCAATTCGTGTAACTTTATTGTCGATAGAAATACCGGCAGCCGGCACAAGACAATGTATATGAGGATGTAGGCTCATGTTTTGTCCCCAAGTATGCAAAACGGCAAGAGCACCTGTTTCAGTAGCATAATTAGTGTATCCTGCAGTTCTTAATGTTTGCCAAACACTACTAAACAAAGTAGAGTAAAACAGTTTACTGTTGAGCAAACAAATTTCGTTAAGCTCTTCGGGAACGGTAAAAACAATATGAAAATATTTCGTATCAATAATTCTATTCGCAACATCCTCTACCCAAAAAGCTTGCTTTGCAGCTTGACATTTAGGACAATGTCTGTTTTTGCAACTATTGTAACTAATGTGGGTCTTGCCACAATTATCACATTTGTCGATATGTCCGCCAAGTGCAGAGGTACGGCAAATTCTCAGAGCGTTTAATGTTCTAAGTGTCCATGAGTTCGGTTTGTATTTGCTGTTAAAATCCTCGCCAAAATGCCGAATAATATGAGCAAGCTCAAACTTTGTTTTACACATTATTATTTGGTGTACAAAGTATCCAACGGACTATGTGGTGGTGTATGCGGCAAAATGGCAACATGTAAGTAAATCATTGTAGTTGCGATAGTTGCATGACCTAAAAGTTGTTTAATTATTACAATATTTATCCCATCTTCTAATAAATGTGTAGCGTAGCTGTGTCGTAGAGAGTGTAGGTTTACCTGTTTCTTAATACTCGTTTTTTTCAGAGCCTCACGCATAATCCAGCTTAACCCTTTCGGACTATATCTTCCATCAGGCTCTTTACCGTTAAATAACCATGTTTGAGGTTTCTCAACTCTTAGATATTTTTTCAAACCTTTAGCCATATAATCAGATAATGGAACAATTCTGTCTTTTTTATATTTGCTTTGTCGTATGTGAATTGTTTTGCGTTCGAAATCAATATCCGCTATTTTGAGTTTAATAATTTCCTGCGAGCGTAAACCTGCAGAATATGCCAGCGATAGAATAATACGGTGTTTAAGCAGTTTAGGTGCAATAAAAAGCGTTTTCAACTCGCTGCGATTTAGTATTATAGGCAGCTTTGTGTCTCTTTTTAGCGATGGCAGATTAATAGCCCTTTTGCTTTGTCCTATGTGTCTGAAATAATATCTAAGCCCATAAACCATGTGTTTGAAACTACTTCTTGATGGTGAGTCTGAGGATAATGCCAAAGCCGTAAGATATTCTCTTATCTCATCATCAGAAATATCATCTGGAAGTCTGCCAAAGTGCAAGCTGATAAGTGCAATTCTACGAATATAGTTCATAAACGTACTCTTACTTTTACCTTGTAATACAGTGTTTTGATGAATAACCTTAAACACTTTTTCAAAGCCATCAATAGTTAGCTTTGCATTCTCAACAATTGTAATTGTTTCTTTTCTCATAATACTGAATTTTAAGTTATTAAATAATATATGAGTAACAATTTGTTACCCTTTCAGTATAATTTACTACATTTACAGTCGTTTATTAAAAGCTATCCCGCTTTGCGGGATTTAGTTCAACAATGTATATAAGTCTTTGGGTAAGTGGTGTTTAAGTTAAAATATTATGAATATAAACAAGCGGCGTAGTATATTGAAAGTTAAGCATCCCGAAACGCCCAACGCCTCATATACTTGACCGTTAGGCTGTAAAAGGTGCGTTAAAGAGACATAGTTTACACTTTTTAAGTTGTAATTTGTATAAAATCAAATTGTTATGCTAATAAAATAGAAAC
>QMPG01000686.1 GCA_003648455.1 Bacteroidota bacterium | reverse complement strand
TATGAAACGTGCAGATTCTCTAAATATTACTTTTACTTGTCAACCATAATCTGAGAGTGGGCATAATGTGTTGCCATTGCCACGAGCCACCAGCAAAATCAAACTCAAAAAAACTGCCGTTTGATTCAGAAGAATCAGCCAAAACTTTGCACCTAACTGGCTTGTGGAATGGCTTGTTATGCCCACGTCAGTATCCGAATATAAAGGTTATGGAATTCAATTTGCTCTTTGTATTGGAAACACAACGTGGGCAGTTATGATGCCATCAGGAGACCCTGTAATAACATACTGAACGACATTAAATTCAGCCTAATTAGCTTTAACTTCTGTAAATGTTTTACTGATAATATCTCTATAATTACTACTTTATAATATCGGCAGTAAAATCTTTAAATTATTGCCGAGTTGCATCATAACTCGACCACTCTATAGAAAATCAGGAGCAAATTGCATTACATAACCGGACTTTAATTTGCTTAAAACTAAAATGCGTGATGCTCTTCTTGATTAATTTCTGTGAAACGTGCAGATATTCTAAATATTACTTTTACTTATCAACCATTATCTGAGAGTGGGCAGTAGAGTAGAGACAGGTATTCAATTTATCAAAGATAATTTCTACCATCTTATTGGAATGTTATCATTGAACAAATTTTATACCTATCCCCCTTCATCAAACCGGACGTGCGGTTTTCCCGCATACGGCTTTCCGATAAACTTCTTCTCAAGCTTTCACAAGTGTCAATCAATAAACGCATATTTTAAAACATCCTGCAAACCAAAATGGTTTACAAGGATATCATAAGGATTACGACGATAAAGCCTGCATTTTCGTTGACTTTTTTTCTTGAACCAAATTTTCAACCGATATTTCATATAACTTTTCAGTACATAGCAAGTTTGTATCATTCTGCTTACTTTTGGTATCGTAAAATAGTTCAACCAACCTCTAAGTTTTTCGTTTAATCCTTTTACTATCACAAATATTGGCAAATGGCTACGCACTTTCAGATAAGCTTTGATGTTTGCCGTAAGTTTCGATTTTGATTTCTTACTTGGAATTATATTCCAAAAAGAACGTTTACAGTTGTAAACTTTATCATATCGGAAAGTAAATCCCAAGAAATCAAAGGAATTCTTACGTGCATCAATCATTTTACTTTTCTCTTCATTTAACGTCAAACCCATTCTTGTGAGAAGTAAAGTTATTCTTTTAATAACTTCCAAGTCGAGCAATCTGCCCATAATTACAAAATCATCTGCATATCTAACTATTTTTATGCCACACTTTGCATAAAAACCGTCTTTCTTACAGATTATTCTATCGAGAAGATTAAGGTATATATTGGCAAGAAGAGGTGATATCACACCACCTTGAGGAGTTCCTACTTTATTCTTCTTTCCACCGAATGTTCTTTGTTTACCTCGCTCATCTACTTCAATTATTGGACATTTCAACCACATTCCAATTAATCGTAACACTCGTTGGTCGCTTATGCGTTCCTTCAATAGTATCATCAATTTATTATGGGGAATTGTGTCAAAATAACCAGACAAATCAGCATCAAATACATTGGTTTTGTTACCCTTCAAGTTTTGATGGATTTCTTTGATTGCTCCTTCCGCACTGCGTTTGGGTCTGAATCCGTAACTGCAATCTTGAAAATCTGCTTCAAATATGGATTCAATTACCATTTTGCACGACATTTGAACTACTCGGTCTTTGATAGTGGGAATTCCTAATGGTCGTAATTTCCCGTTTGCTTTTGGAATATATACTCGTTTGACTGCGGTAGGTTTATAGGTTTCTGTTCGTAATTCCTCCTGAATATTTATGAGAAATAAACCTAAACCTTCTTTCTCAATTTGTGAAAAAGATATTCCGTCAATACCTGCTGAACCTTTATTAGCTTTTAATCTTCGATACGCTTCCCGAAGAAAATAAGGCAGAGATATTTTGTCATAAAGTATATAAAACTTAAACTCTTCTTCTTGTTTGGCTTTTCGATATAATTTCCGCTGGAAAATCCGAACTCTTTCATTATCACTAAAATTTCTTTTAGTTTCTACTGATATTGCTTTTAGGGTTTTTCCCAATTTAACCATCCTCTTTTCTTTGGAAATATGTTTAAAGTAATGCTCCTTCGCTACTTCTGAGTTATGTTGTCTCAGATATTAACACTACTATGAGCATCTCCGACTTCTTGTGTAGCCTGCTTCAATTTCGAGTTCACTTATATGAAACAGTTTAGGATTGTCACTCCTTAATACACAAGACCTCCCAAGTTCATACATTTACTGTTTATAAGCACGCCATCCCTATTACTCCGACAGTTCCATACAATGCTTTCGGTTATTTCTTCTTGTATGATTACAGACTTTACGCACATTAAAACGCTCGTCAACTGCAGTTACGCTAACGAAGCTATATGGGTTCACGCTTTCGCATTACGGCTTACTTACCGACTTCAAAGAACTTCGATAAACACCTCACGATGTTTACCGTCTTTTAATCTCCCGACTGAATAACCAATTAGACGGATTGGATTTCCACCAATTTATAAATGTACTGTCAACGGCATTTTATTTTGATACAAAAACGGCAGTTAATTTTGACACAAGATTTCGTATTAATTTGAGATTCTCGAACGAATTTCAATTATTTTTTTTAACGACATTAACGATTTAATTCC
>QMPG01000685.1 GCA_003648455.1 Bacteroidota bacterium | reverse complement strand
ATTTGGTGTTTTTAAAACCCCAAATTTGGGTACTTCTAATGCGGGGTTTACCGCTTTACTTTCCGCTATCCATCGCTAATTCATGCAATTCACTTCGTTTTTGCATGAATAAAGCGGGTTAATAGTAAAAAAAACAACCTTTCAATCATGAAAGGCTGTTTTTTTAATGTGATTTTATATAGAAGTTGAAAAAATATTATTCTTCCAAAGAAGCAGCTAACTCGTCTGTCATTTCAAGATTATGATAAACATTTTGCACGTCATCATCTTCTTCAAAAGCTTCGATTAAGCCTAAAACTTTTTTAGCATCATCAATAGGAAGTTCTTTTGTATTGTTTGGTATTCTTTGTAACTCGGCATTTTGAGGTTCTATACCCATTTCGTCTAATTTTTTCTGAAGTGCTCCAAAATCCTCTAATGCAGTAGTGATAACGAATACATCATCTTCAACCTCAAATTCCTCAACACCGGCATCAATAATCTCCAGTTCAAACTCTTCGGGGTCAAGTTCTCCTTTTTCAACAGTAAAAACTCCTTTTCTGTCAAATAAGAAACTTAAAGAACCATTTGTACCTAAGCTACCACCTCTTTTTGTAAATATTGCACGAATATTACTTACCGTACGTTTATTGTTGTCTGATAAACATTCAACAAAAACTGCTATTCCGTGTGGAGCATATCCTTCAAAAGTAATTTCCTGAAGACTGTCTCCATCTTTCTCAGCTTTTGATATTGCACGTTGAATATTATCTTTTGGCATATTTGCACCTTTAGCGTTAGCAAGAGCCATTCTTAATCTCGGATTACTATCAGCATCTTGTCCTCCCTCTCTAACAGCAATTACTATTTCTTTAACAATGCGTGAAAAGATCTTTGAGCGTTTTGCATCAATAGCTCCTTTTTTTCTTTTTATGGTTGACCATTTATTGTGTCCTGACATATTAAAATATTTTTTGTTTCATAAAATTTCGTGTAAAAATACAAAATTCTTAAATCTTAAAAAAATATTGAACAAATTTTAAAATATTACCGTAAGTAATAAAATTTTATAAAACTTATATATTAACTTTGCGCCATTCTATTTTATAGAATTTTATCATTAAAAATCAATCAATTAGAAAACAATGTCGACAAAAAACGATAAAAAAAATAATTTATACATAGAAACCTATGGTTGTCAGATGAATGTTGCTGATAGTGAGGTTGTTGCAGCCATTATGGAAGAAAATAATTATTCAATCACAAATAACATTAATGAAGCCGATGTTATTTTCATAAATACATGCTCAATTCGTGACAATGCAGAGCAGCGTATTTGGGGCAGATTAAATGTTTTTAATCAAATAAAAAAGAAAAAGAAAAATTTGATTATTGGCGTAATTGGATGTATGGCAGAACGTGTTGGCGATGGCTTTTATAAAAAGAATATTGTTAATTTGGTTGCCGGTCCTGATGCTTATCGCGACATGCCACATTTAATCGATATTGCAAAAAACAAACAACACGCAACAAATATTGAATTATCAGAGACAGAAACTTATGACGGCATCTGCCCTACAAGATTAGATAGCAACAATGTTTCGGGCTTTGTTTCGATAACCAGAGGCTGTAATAATTTTTGCACCTATTGTATTGTACCATATACTCGGGGTAGAGAAAGAAGTAGAAATCCTGAAGATATAATTTTTGAGATTACTGATTTAAAAAATAAGGGATACAAAGAAATTACTCTTTTGGGACAAAACGTAAATTCGTATTTATGGGAAGCTGAAAAAGACAAAACAAATTTTTCAAATCTACTTGAATTAGTTGCAATAAAATTTCCTGATTTAAGAATTCGTTTCACCACTTCTCATCCGAAAGATATGACTGATGAGACAATAAAAATAATTGCAAAATACAACAACATCTGTAATTACATTCACTTGCCTGTTCAATCGGGAAGCAACAAAATCCTCAAATTAATGAACAGAAAATATACTTCAGAATGGTATAGAGACAGAATAGAAACAATAAGAAAATATATTCCTGACTGTGGTATTTCAACAGATGTTTTTACAGGATTTTGCTCCGAAACAGAAGACGATCATAAAGAAACTTTAGAACTTATGAAATGGGCAAAATTTGATTTTGCTTATATGTTTAAATATTCAGAACGTCCCGGCACTTATGCTGCAAATAAATTGAAAGATGATGTCCCTGAAGAAATAAAAATTAAACGCTTACAAGAAGTTATTGAGATACAACAAAAATCATCGGAAGAAAGCAACAAAAAAGATGTAAATAAAACTTTTGAAGTCTTGGTTGAAGGTGTATCCAAAAAATCTGACAAAGAACTCTATGGTAGAACTCCACAATATAAAGTAGTTGTTTTCCCTCGGGAAAATTATAAAGTTGGTGATTATGTTAATGTAAAAATTAATCGCTACACTTCGGCTACATTAATTGGTGAAGTTGTTAACTAAAATCACATAAATAAAATGAGCAAAAAAATTGATGATTTCCGTGACTACAGGAATAAGATGAATGAAAAAATTTTATCAAATAATAATAAGGTAATAAAACGCATTTTCAATCTCGACACCAATACTTATATTGATGGTGCTTTATCATCAAAAACAAAAGAAATGTTGGGATTAGTGAGCTCAATGGTGTTGCGATGTGACGATTGCATTAAATATCACCTTGAGAAAT
>QMPG01000684.1 GCA_003648455.1 Bacteroidota bacterium | reverse complement strand
GTCCTTCTTTTAGATTTCCAATAACATTTGCAGATTGCCTTAAAGATATTTTCAATCTATTGCTTCCTTTTGGTAAGTGATGGCTTAATACTTTTCCTCCGCTAATTTTATTATTTGAAGCCAATCTGAGCCATGCAGTGAATTCTTTTGCTGTTTTGAACTTCTTTATGCCCTCTAATCCTATTTCACTTATAAAAGCCATTACAATGGCATCAATTACACAGTATAATAAGGTGCTCACTTACCAGTATTAGTTCAATATTCGGCACAACTTGTCCCGAATTTCTATCGGGATAATTGGCTGAAAAAGCCAAAAACGATGCTTAGTTGTTGTACGCTGGCCTTATTCTTCAATTTGTTCAAGAATCCAGTTTATCCAACTTGTTACTGTTGAAGATCTTCTTTGAAATGTTGATTCTGATTTAACGTTATACAATCTTGATCCTTTCATTATTTTAACAACTTCTTGTTTAGATGGCTCTTTACTTTCTTTAAAATATGAATTCAAAGTTTCATTAAAAGTAGAATGAATTAAAATTAATCGAATAAATTCTAATTGACGATCGAATATTGATAAATCAAATAATTTATTTCCTTGTTCAGTTAGAAAATAAAGCACTTTCCCACTTTCAAGTTTCTTATCTATAATTCCCAAATACCTTGCTGCGTCAGTATAATAGTTTGTTTGTCTTGAATCAAAATCATAATTCTCTGTAATATAATCTCTATCCAATATTGTAAATTCATTCAATAGTTCACAAAGATTAATTACTCTTTCAAATGAATCTGCTTGTGGAAAAGCAACCTCAGGCTCTTTAATCATTTTTGCAGATTTTAGAATCGTTTGAATTGTTTCTGTATTTATTGCATCTTCACTAATTGTGTATTTCTTCTCACGTTTTAAAACTAATGAATTATATAAATTTGAATCTTCAAATTCATACTCTCTGAAATGAAATATTCCATTTGTATAAGTTAAAAATAATGGTTTTACTTTTTTAGAAATTTTATTACTCCACAAACGATATGGATAATAGACCTGTCGAATTAAAAAATCTTTTGATAATGAATTCTTAGCTTCAATTAAACTTAATGATTCAAGACCTTCATATCCTCCATCTATTTCTATTTGAGAATTTTTAACATCAATATTTAATATACCACCATCTTTTGAGTTTATATTAAAATCAAAGTTTGAAGAACTCATTCTTCCATTTACAGTAGGCTTTAAATTCTCATCCTGTACAAAATCTTCAATTATACCAGAAACATACGCACAGTTTAATGCAGCACTTTCACTTGTAATATTATTATAATCAATACTTTCAATATAACTTGGAAATTCAACGTTTTCAATTATTGGATTTTTGGTTTCAAAGTCTTTAAAAGTTTCAAAACTTGAAATAATATAGCTTCCTCTTGAATTTGGAAGTATTGACAAATTGTTTTTTGCAAATATTTCAGGCAATTGAGATTTATAATCAAATTTAGTCATCAATCGAGCTTCTCTAAACCCATTTATTTGTGTAGATTTTATCTCAAAAAAATTCTCTTTAGTTACATTCTCTGCAATTTTATATTTCTCGAATAATTTTATCCAAGCTACATCATTTTTAGTATCACTCATAGTTTCGAATTAGTACTTCATCTATTGCTCCTCTTTTTTTAGCATTGGAGTTTATAGACCTATTAGCCTTTACATATTCTATATTAAAATCCCTATATAAATCTTGAATTAGTGGAGTAGCCGAATTTGACAATAAGAATTTTACACCTTTTGAATCCAACTTAATACATAAATCACGTAATCTAACCTGATCAAACATATTAAAACCACCTTGAACGTATCCTGTAAAATTTGAACTTTGTGAGATAGGATGATAGGGTGGATCAAAATAAACAAAAGCACCTTTTCTAATTCCTTTTACGGCATCTTCAAAATCGCCATTTAGTAGAGTTATATCATTATTGTTCATATAATTACTTACAGCTCTAATTGTTGTTTCATTTACTATATTAGGGTTTTTATATTTCCCAAAAGGTGAATTGAATTCTCCTGAATTATTTACTCGATACAATCCATTGAAACAGGTTTTATTTAAAAAAATAATTCTTGAAGCTTTCTTTATATTGGATAAATCATTAAAATTCTGTTCTCGATCTAACGCCCTTATATCATAAAAATAATCAGATTCATTTTTATGTATTTGCAAGTCTAAAATAAGTTCTTCTGGATTGTTCTTTATGACTTTGTAAACATTTATTAATTCTTCATTAAAGTCATTAATCACAGCTTTTTTTGGTTGAATGTTAAACAAAACTGCTCCTCCGCCAATAAATGGTTCGTAATAGGTTGTGTAATTTTTAGGCAATATTTTATTAATAGCTGGCATCAGTTGTCTTTTACCTCCAACCCACTTCAAAAAAGGTGCTATTAATTTATTTTTCTTCATTCGATTTTCTTAAATTCTCAACTTACAAAGTAACAAAAATTATCTGACTTTAATTGTGATGTGCTACTCTTTTTCAGTTTCCAACTATCGTCAAAATTAGTTACTGATTATCAGATTATTATAAAAACCAACATCTTCTGGTTTGAGGTCAAATTTACTAATATTTTTCTTTATTCTGTTAACTAATTTTAGTTTTCTTTTTTGGTCAAGAAATAGATATTCTGTTGGAGGATTATATTGTT
>QMPG01000683.1 GCA_003648455.1 Bacteroidota bacterium | reverse complement strand
TCTATTCCAATTAACAGATACTGATTTGCCGTCCGGCGGACAGCATTACCGTTTGTCATTTCGACGTAAGGAGAAATCCCCTGTTTTGAAAAAGGAGATTCCTCGTTCGTTCCTCTCTTCGGATGACAGCTGCAAACCTTAATTAAAAAAAATTATGAAGAAAGAATTTTTGCCGTGGAACGGATAAAATGATTAATACTAGAGCTGTAAATAATTGTTTCACATTGAATTAATTGAGCCGTGCAACGGCTAATTACGAGAAAACATGTCAGGGCTCTATAATTGTAGTAACATTTTGTTAACCCGTTTTTTCAGTCGGCTTAAAGCCGACTTCTAAGATTTTGAAAATTACCGGCTAATAAAAAATTTCAGTATAGTGTTTTTTGCTAATAAATAGACATTATATTTAGTTGAAATTACTAAATTAATATTAATTATTCTTTTTATTTTACTAAAATTTATGTGCTTTTTTTAGTAAAAAAAGATAAATTTATTTGTATTGTTTGGTAGTATTTACTAAATTCGCAATATGAAAACAATATTTAAAAACATAATAAAGGAAAATCAAGACTTTGAAGTTTCAAATATATTGAGCAGAAATATCAGTAACTCAATACCCTTAGATATAAATATAATTGTAAGTTTAATAGGAGCAAGAAGAAGCGGGAAAACTTATATACTTTATGATTTAATAAATAAAATAAAAAAACGAGGAGTATCAAAAGATAAAATTGTATTTATAAATTTTGAAGACGAGCGTATTAATGTACAGCAAAAAGATTTAGATTTAATAATTCAGGCATATCAAGAAATATATACAAACAATGATTTAAGTGAAGTATATTTTTTCTTTGATGAAATACAAAATGTAAAAGGTTGGGAGAAATTTGTTAGAAGAATATTTGATACAAAATCACGGAAAATATTTATTACAGGGTCAAATTCGAAGCTATTAAGTACAGAGATAGCAACGGAATTAAGAGGAAGAACTGTGTCATATAGTGTTTTCCCGTATAGTTATAATGAATTTTTATTAACACAAAAAGCCCCTTTCGATTTAAATACACAAGCCAAAAGAAGCTTAATATTAAATCTTACAGAAAAATATATGTATGATGGGGGATTTCCTGAGTTGATAAATTTTGACACACGTTCTAGATATAAAATATTACAGCAATATTTTAATGTGATGATATACAGGGATATTGTTGAAAGGTACAAAATATCAAATCCGGAAGTTTTAAAGTTTTTTATAAAGAAATTATTTGCTTCTGTAACATCGCCTTTTTCGATAAATAAAATATATAATGATTTAAAATCAATGGGATATAAAATAAGTAATAAATATCTTTATGAATATGCTGATTATTGCAAATCGGTTTTTATAACTCAAGAAATAAGTAGATTTAATTTTTCAGAAATAAAACAGATTAAAAGCGATAAAAAAGCTTATGCGATAGATACAGGCTTGCTCTCAGCAATAGATTTTAAGGTTTCGAAAAACAATGGTAAGTTGTTTGAAAACATGACCGTTATGGAATTTTTGAAATTAGAAAAAGAAGTTTTTTATTTTAAAGATAAATATGAATGTGATTTAATTGTAAAAGATAAGGAAGAATTAAATGCAGTTCAAATATCGTACAATTTATCAGACTCGGAAACAAAAGAACGAGAACTTAGAGGTTTGAAAAATGCTTGCAACTATTTAAAAATAGATAAAGGAACAATAATTACATTTGATGAAGAAGCTGTTATGAATTATAAAGGGATTGAAGTGCAGATATTGCCTTTTTATAAGTTTTTTGGAAATTTTAAGTAAATATTTATTTGAAAAGTTCCGGTTTAGATTAACAGAAGCAGATTCCTTGGTCGGCGAACAGTATTACCGTTTGTCATTTCGAACAGCCTGTCCCGAAAATCGGGAATAGAGAAAAATCTCCTGTTATGAAAATCGGAATTCCTCGTTTGTTCCTCTCTTCGGACAGCAATGTATCTTTGTCATTTCGACGTAAGGAGAAATCCCCTGTTTTGAAAAAAGGGATTCCTCATTCGTTCCTCTCTTCGGATGACAACTGCAAACCTTAAGGTCTTGTTGTTAATAAA
Organism: Bacteroidota bacterium; assembly: GCA_003648455.1. The sequence continues at coordinate 592 of QMPG01000683.1, read as the reverse complement.
CAAAATTATAAAGAGGGAATTTTTGCCGTGGAACGGATAAAATGATTAATAATTGAGCTGTAAATAATTGTTTCACATTGAATTAACTGAGCCGTGCAACGGCTAATAAAAAAATGCTTCCATGTTTTTCAAACGAAGGAAAGTTATTTTAATAAAAATCCTGAAAGGATTGAATAATAATAGCCCTGTATGAAATGCAGGGTAAATGATATGAAATAAAAATAAGAACCCTGAAAAGGGTTCAATATATTAAACTAAAATTTTTCAAATCTCTAAGATTTTGAAAATTCGTATTTACAATTTTTTTTGTAAAGGGTTTTGAAAAACCTCCCAGATTTGGGTAATTTAAAGTCGTAAGTTTAAATCATTTGTAATCTGAATTATTGGAAATCTGGCAGGTTTAAGCCAACTTGTTTCAGAATCCCTTTCTATTCCAATTAACAGATACTGATTTGCCGGCCGGCGAACAGTATTACCGTTTGTCATTTCGACGTAAGGAGAAATCTCCTGTTTTGAAAAAGGAGATTTCTTGTTCGTTCCTCTCTTCGGATGACAGCTGCAAACCTCAAGGTCTTGTTTGTTAATAAAAAAT
>QMPG01000682.1 GCA_003648455.1 Bacteroidota bacterium | reverse complement strand
TAATCCCGACTATCCCGATAAAATAAGATAACAAAAACAAGTAGCTTGTTCTCCCATGTATGAACATAAATAAAAGTACAAAGACAAAGACACTCATATAAAAAGAAATTTGTACCAATCCGTATTTTTTGAAATCTTGTTTAGCTTGATACATACTTAAAATGAGTGTTAAAATCCAAAAAGAGCTTGAGTATAAAATCCCCAGCATAGCAAGAGTTATATTAAACCTAGCATAGGGGAGGGCGAAATATAGTATAGCAATTGAAATAATTATTAAGTTAACTAAAATAATAAATTTCAACCAAACATAACTTTCTATTAGACTATCATTATTCTCTCTATTCTGGTGGATATATTCAAAAACAAATGATTTATCTAAACCTGTTGTACTATATCCCAATATTGTCATTATAAAAAAACCCGTTGAAAATGCAGCAAATTCACTACTGCTTATTGACCTTACTATTAAAATAGTGATTACTCCACCCAATACTCTTGCAAGTAAAACACTAGCAGATATTACAAAATAACTACTATTGGATTTTATTCTATTTATTACTGCATTATTTATATTTTTTATTTCCATATTATACTAAAGAGTCTCTAATAATTAAGAAATTTTTCATCCATTTCCTATCGATAATTTCTTTTCTTTTTCTAATTCTATCTGAATACTTGTGTGTGTTAAAATATGCTTTTTTTATGGCTTTAGCAATACTAATACTATCATTACCTGAAACTACTACACTATTCTTAAATATTTTCTTTATCACATCATAATCGTTTGTCACGACAGGTTTGTTTAATGAAACCCCTTCCCATAATCCACATGTTACAACTCCATCTCTTTTGTTTAAGGAAACTATTACATCTGCTCCTTTTAAAATTGCCCAATATTTTTTATATGAAACAAAACCGGTAAATTCTATATTCTTATGATTTTCGTAATACTTCTTTATTGAAGAGCTGTCACCTGTAAAAGTCAGTTTCCAGTCATCCTCTTCTTTTAGTAATATTTCTCCAGCCTTAATACACTCATCAAATGGCTCATTCGTATCAAAAGCAGAAATAAAAACTATATTCTTATATTTCCCGCATTTTTTTAAAGCTTTAACATTATGAGGAATAGGGATTGGATCATTCAATATTATATTACGGCAATTGGGGTATAATTTTTCCGACAATTTATAATTATGTTCATTATGAAATAATAACCAATAAGCATGTTTGAAAAAAAATTTTCTAATTACTTTAAACGGCTTCCATTTGTAATCAACAAGTTCTCCAGAATGAACATCTATTATATACTTACTACCATTTATCAAATTATATAAATAAACAGGAAAAGAAATAAATATAGGCGGGACTTGTATTATCACATAATCAGGCTTCTCTCTAATTAGAATTAAACATGTCTTTATAAAGAAAATAAAATATCTGAATATTGCAGGAATGCTTCTTGACATCAACAAACCGAATAATTTAGCATGAAATCGTTTTGATAATTCCATCGCTCTTGTTTTCGGGGAAGCCCAAACTATATAAATGATTTTTACATCCATTTTAATCCTTCTCAATTTTCTGATAAGAAATATTTATAGCGCTTAAAACCAATCCCAACAAGAAAAACACACTATATAAGGTTATAGAACGAAACCCCCAGCCGAATAAACTCAATACAAATATAGATGTTAATCCACCGATTCCTCCAATAATTGAAGCAGAAGTATAAATGCCAATATTATTTGCCCCAGTATTTTTCTTTAATGTGAATATCACACTATGGTATATAGAGGCAATAAAAGCAAAAAATAGGGAAATCCCTATAATTCCAGTTTCAGCGAAATACAACAAATACAGATTATGTGCTGGGAATTGAGGCTCAGCTGCAGCTTCTCCTGTAATATCGTTTAATATCATTACAAAATCATAATTATTCAATCCTATACCAGTTAAAAAATGATGCTTAATAATAAAAATTGCATTCTCATATTGAGCCATCCTTCCGGAAACGGTTAAATATCCGAATACAAAAAATCTCAAATATAACATTCTAAATAAAAACATAACAATTACAGCAGTAATTACAATTATAACCGTCGTGCTTGTAATCATAAATTTCTTAGATGGTAAATTCTTACTTGAAAATTTGCTTACCAAAAAAAGGCTGTATAATGAACCTACTATCGCGCCTATAATTGAGCTTCTCCCTAATGTCAGCAATAAGGCAAATAAAGAAAACGTAAGAACAACAATATAAAATACCTTATTTTTTAGTTTTTTCTCTATTAAGCTCAAAACGAAATAAATGGGTATATACATAGACAATAATTTGGCCAATGTGTTTGTTTCTCTTAGTGTCCCGCATGGACGGACAAATATTTCCGAAATGAACAGAATAAGCCCTTTACCATGGCCATGATGTATGGCATAACTCCCGAATATTAAGTCCTTAGGTAAAAATCCAATCTGTTGTAAAAAGGCAATAGAACTTTCAAGAATGAGAAATATCCCGATAATATTTATAATAGTTCTCAATCGATTTTCATCCGTGATAAGCAAATATACCATTATCGAGATAAGGGAAACAATTATCATATTATTAAAATCAAAAAATGAAGCTTTTAAGCTCACTGAAAACACAAATGACAATATAAAACTGACCAAACCAAAAATCAACCATATAAAAATTGATTTAT
>QMPG01000681.1 GCA_003648455.1 Bacteroidota bacterium | reverse complement strand
TATTAAAACATACAATATGGTTGTCGGGGCGCGGACAAGCAGTTCAAAAACCGTGTGGTATCGTGATATTGCCAATACTGTCTATAATCGTCTGGCTTCCTATATGACTGATTTCAAAATTGAAGATTTGACTTCAGGTTTCCGGGTTTTTAGAAAAAGCGAAGTGTCTCAATTCTTGTATCTGTTTCCAAATGGATTTTCTTATCCTACGACCGTGACCATGGCCTATCTGCGCAGTGGGCGATCAGTGCACTATGTTCCCATTGAAACTGAATTTAGAGTTGGAAAAAGTAAAATAAAATTGGTCAAAGATGGGTCTAAGTTTTTTTTAGTCATTATGAGAATAGCAACGCTCTATTCCCCACTGAAAATTTTCATACCTACAAGTCTTATGTTTTTCGCTCTGGGAATGTTTTGGTATCTTTTTTCCTACTTTATTTGTAATGCCGGATTTCCCAAAATGTCTCTTCTGCTTTTTATGACTTCGGTTATTGTTTTTATGCAGGGCTTGTTGTCGGAACAGATTTGTCAAATGAGATATGATAAAACTGGGTGAGTTCCCTGTTGAATTTCACTTTATTTAAAAAAATACCGCCAGTTTTTTGCCGCAATATTCCAGCGGTGAAATATCAAAGAAGGTGAATTAAATTGCAGCAATAAAAACTACAATTCGGACGCCCTCATGCCTTGATAAACCCCGGGGTTTGGGGCAGCGCCCCAATTTGATATCCCATACATAACTTTAAAACTTTTATGTTTAGGTGATATAATTCATCTATTTCGCAATGTTTGCCATATTTTATTTTGAAAAAATGGCGGTGTAATAAATAGCAATACAACAACTGGACAGTGCTGATATGATTGGGCAAATGGATTAATTGGTAATGATTACTGCCCATCTTGATTGCAAGGGGGGTGTGAATCAATCCGGGGCAATCGGGACCCCCAATTATCAACTCGGCTATTGAGGTACCGTCAGACGAAAGGGGCATGAATAGCTAGGCCGAGGCTAACGCAGGATTAGCCTGCTCTATACTCTACTCAATTGATTTGCCAATGGATTTGCCCCCCAATCAATTCCAACTAATTCTGCGAGGCGATAAAATATGCTTAGAGGTAAATCAATACTTGTTACAGGTGGAACCGGTTCTTTTGGGCGAAAATTTATTCAAACAATTTTAACACAATATTCTGAAATAGAACGTATTGTAGTTTTTTCCAGAGATGAGCTTAAACAGTTTGAGATGGCTCAGGAATTTCCGTGTGCTAAGTTTCCTCAGATTCGCTATTTTATTGGAGATGTGCGAGATGGTGCTCGTTTGCTTCGTGCTATGGAAGAGATTGATATTGTGGTTCATGCTGCTGCTCTTAAGCAGATACCCGCTGCGGAATACAATCCCTTTGAATGTATAAAAACCAATATTATGGGGGCACAGAATGTCATTGATGCTTGTTTCTCAAGCAAAGTGAAACAGGTTATTGCCCTCAGTTCTGACAAAGCCGCAGCCCCCATAAATCTATACGGTGCAACTAAATTGTGTTCAGACAAGCTTTTTGTTGCGGCTAATAATATGAAGGGGAAACGTGATTTAAAGTTCTCTGTAGTTCGGTACGGAAATGTTATGGGTAGCCGGGGAAGTGTTATTCCCTTTTTTATGAGTAAACGCAATGATGGTACCATTCCTGTAACAGATGAACGTATGACGCGTTTTAATATCACCCTTGAAAGTGGTATCCAGATGGTTTTGAAGGCTCTTGAAACCATGTGGGGAGGTGAAATATTTGTTCCCAAGATTCCTAGTTATCGCATTATGGACGTGGCCCAGGCTGTGGCCCCAGATTGTCGTGTGGAAGTCGTTGGTATTCGTCCGGGGGAAAAGTTGCACGAAGAAATGATTACTGTTACGGATGCCATTAATACTGTGGAACTGGAAGATGGCTTTGTTATTTTACCTTCTACCCCACTTTGGGATATTGATTTTTTTATGAAAGAATTTAACGGCTCAATGTGTCCGGAGAACTTTTGTTATAATAGTGGTAATAACAGTCAATGGTTGTCTGTAGAAGAGCTGAGAAAACTTATCATTGAGCACGTTGACCACAAATTTACTATTTGATGTTATCTCAGGAATTTTTACAACGCCTGCTTAATGTTAGCCTGCGAACACTTTCCTTGGTTAGCCGTTTTGTCTTGCTTTTTGCTCTGGCATACCTGTTGACTCCGGCCGATATCGGTCGGTATGGTTTGATGACGGCGACCATTGGTTTTAGTGTGTTGGTAATAGGTGGTGACTTTTATGCATATAGCCAGCGGGAACTTATGTCGCGCCCTAAAGAAGAGTGGGGTTTTATACTTCAGCATCAAGGAGTAGCCGCCGTTTTATTGTACGTCGTATTGTTACCTATAAACGGATTAGTGTTTGTTTTTAAGCTGTTGCCGGATTGTTTTATTCTGTGGTTTTTCATTTTATTGGTAAGTGAACATTTGGCTCAGGAGCTTTATCGTTTACTGGTAGCGATGCAACGACCAATCACCGCCAGCTGTATGCTTTTTGTTCGTATGGGATTGTGGATATGGGTTCTCCTCCCTGTAATGTGGTTTGTGCCAACACTGCAAAAGTTGGAGACGGTTTTTTTTGCATGGTTTATAGGTAGCATGTTTTCGTGTGTTGCTGGGGTTGTTGTTGTTTGGCATGAGGTA
>QMPG01000680.1 GCA_003648455.1 Bacteroidota bacterium | reverse complement strand
CATCATTTTATACGTCATTTTTTTGCTTGCAGAGAACGACTGTGCTAACATTCGTTTTGGATTAAATTAGTAATTCGTTTCATTCGTGTAAAATTAACAAAATTTTCTGACCCGTCAAAATTAAACAAAATCAGAAGATTTTGTGGGGCTAAAAACCGCACCCATACCCGCGCGAGAAACAAAGCCGAAATGGATTTTAGCATTTGTTACCATTATTATTTACGCAAAATGTAACGTTTTATACATTAATTGTTCGTTAAAATATTCAAACTTTATTTGTTCAAATGTTTCCTTTACGGTTATTATCTTATTAGCAAGGTGTGATTTTGTTCCTGCAAATGCAAACCCATTAGAAAACTCTCCAATAGCAGCACTAAACATAGCATCTGCAATACAAAATTGAACTTTTTTATAATCGCAAGTTTTTAAACATTTCCAAGGACAATTTATAGGCTTTTTCATTCCTTGTTGTATTTGTTCTACAAAATCATTTTTAATTACTCTTGCAGGAAGTCCAACTGGACTACTAATTACAGTTATATCCTCTTCTGAACTATCGATATATACTTGTTTAAATTTTTCTGAAACATCACACTCCGTAGTTGTTACAAATCGAGATCCCATTTTCACTCCTTGTGCTCCAACTTCAAGTATTTCTAAAATATCTTTGCCTGTGTATATACCACCTGCTGCAATAATTGGTATTTCAATTCCATATTTTTGTTCAAAAGGATTTATTACAAGTTTAGTTTCATTTACCAATGCTGATATTGTTGTTTTTGGATTAGATACATCTTTTAATTTGTAACCTTGATGACCGCCTGCAAGGGGACCTTCAAGAACAATTGCATCTGGTATTCTATCATATTTATCCGACCAATGTTGAAAAATTAATTTAGCAGCCCTTGCGGAAGAAACTTTTGGTATAAATTTCGTTTTTGTATTGTCTAATAATGGCAATAAAGGTTTTTTAAGAGGTAAACCTGCACTAATAAATACAACATCTATTTCTTCTTCTAAACAAACTTGTAATAATTCATCAAAATCAGTTGCTGCAAGCATTATGTTTACCCCAATAATTCCATTTGTTTTAGCATATGCTTTTCTGATTTCTTTTCTAAGTGCAATTTTATTAGATTGTTTGAAATTATTTTTAAAATCAGGCTCTAACATTCCAATTCCAACTGCTGAAATAACGCCTATTCCCCCTTCATTTGCAACTGCTGATGCTAGACCTGAAAGTGAAACACAAACGCCCATTCCTCCTTGAATAATAGGAACTGGAACTTTTAAATCTCCAATAGTTAACGGTCTATTTATTAAATTTTCAATACTCATTATTTTATTAATTTAAGTGAATAATTAATTACAATGGCAAATCTATTGCGTATTGATTTATAATAAAAATAAGAGGTTTGACATATCTTGAATTAGGGGTAAATACACACATCAGGGGTGAATAAGTGTATTTTAGGGGTGAGTTTTTTTACTTCAAATTCTATCTTTAAAACTTTCTATGTATTTTTGAGATACCATAACAGGAAAATCAATATCATCAAAACTAATTTTATAACCCTGCGAATTACCTGATATTTCTTTTATATAATTTATATTTACTATAAAAGTTCTATGACATCTTAAAATAAAACTAAATTCATTAATGCTTTCATTTGCTCTTTTTAAAGAACTTCTTACTAATTTCTTTTTTACAACATTATCTATCATGTAATAAATTTCGATATAATTATCTGCTGATTTTATTAAAATTAATGAATTCGGCGAAATAATAAAATTATCTTTCTTGTAATCAGATTTAAAATTTATAAGTGTTTCTTTTTTATTTCCTATTAACTTATTATTTAACTGCTGTGCAGATTTTAAGTGAGAACGAAGTAATTGATCTTGATTAATTGTTATAAGGACAGCAACAGGCAAAAAGCCAAGTAAAATTATTTTACCTATATCTGCCAAGTTCATATCTATAACTTCAAATAATTGAGCATAAAATAAAAAATTACTACTTGAAATAGCAAATAAAATCCACAAGTTCCATATAATTTCTTTTTTTATATTCCATATATTATTATAGAATAATTTCGGAAACAAACTTGGCAAAACAATTAAATTCAAACTTAAAATTAAAAATGTAGAAAGAGTAAACCCTGTTATTATATATATTATTTTCTTAGTTGAAAAACTATAAATTTCAATAGGTTGAAAAACTAATAAAAATGCTAAAATACCTAAACTAATAAATAAACTAATCTTAGCATTATGCTTTAAATCATCATTAAAAGGATATGGTTTATTTAAAATTCTACGCATCTTCTTATATTAATGGTAACGACTGATATACTGGACGGTGGCGATTTGTTTGGTAGTTCTTATCATCGTGTAAATTTAACAAATTATTTCTGTTTGCACACATCATATCCGTCAAACATGCAAATCAGAATGATTTGTGGGGTAAAATACCGCAGCCCCAAGCCCGCGCGCGACACTCCGCTACTGATTCCTGTATTTTGTGTTAGCAATGGCTCGACTATCAAGCTTGCAGACTCTGATGCAAAAAAAAGCAAAGCTCTTTGGTAGGTTTACTATAACAATGTGCTTGGGCTTGTGTGTAAGTCTTTATAACTCCCTCATTCTTCCATGATTGGAAGGTGTAATTTTTTTACTGGGGTCTGGAGCGTAGAAAAAT
>QMPG01000679.1 GCA_003648455.1 Bacteroidota bacterium | reverse complement strand
TGAATGGCAGGATGGAAATCATAAAGATAATCTTTTCGAATATGGTTATATAGGAAAATTTACTACATATAAAAGCCGTTCTTTTTCAGAGGAATTATTATTAGACACTATTTCAGGTTTATATGCTCATTTACATAATTCATTTAATGATACTTTAATTTCTTATGACAGAAGTGAAGTTAATCCTATTCTCGCCAATTATACTTCCCAGTATTATAGCTTCTATGATATTAATGAAGGAAACTATGATAAAAGAGATAATATTATTAATGGTGGAGGTTTATTGAATGGTATGACACCTAATAGTGTTTATAGTCTTTGGGGTAATGTTGGTGCTATTCAAAGTAACTATGGACATTCTTTTAATGAACAGTTTAGTATTAATGCTAATGGTTCTGCTGATATTGGTAATCATGCTCTTGAATTTGGATTTCAATACGAACAACTTGCCGATAGAAGTTACGGCGTTAATGCCACTGGTTTATGGAATTTAATGAGAGGTTTAACAAATGCTCATATCGAACAGTTAGATCTTTTTAATCCTTATGGTGTTTATGATAATGGCATTTATAAAATAGGCGATGCTAACGCAGGCGTTTTTCTCGATACTATTATGTATCAACGAAAATATGATGCTAATTCACAACGTGTCTTTGATAAAAGCCTCAGACAAGCTATGGGACTTAATACTAATGGCACCGATTGGATAGATGTTGATTCATATGATATGGAAAATAATTCTATTAATTACTATGATCAGGATGGAAATCTTAAAACCGTTACTTTAGAAAATGGTTTTAATATTGATATGTTCAGTGCCGATGAACTACTTAACGATGGTAATAATTATGTTTCATATTACGGATATGATTATAAAGGTAATAAGTTAACTACGAATCCCAGCTTTGATGATTTCTTTAATGAAAAAGACGAATTTGGGAATTTTACTCATCCTATAGCTCCCTATCAACCAATTTATATGGCTGGTTACATTCAAGATAAATTTGCTTTTAAAGATTTAATTTTTAATATTGGTATTCGTGTTGACAGATTCGACGCTAACCAAAAAGTATTAAAAGATCCTTATTTATTATATGCCTCAAAAACTGCAAAGGAAGTTACTAATTTGAATGAAATACCTTCAAATATTGGTGATGATTATGTTGTTTATGTTAACAGTGTAAAAGATCCAACTAAAATAATGGGTTTTAGAAATGGTAATACATGGTATAATTCTGAGGGAGCTGAAGTTGTTGACCCTGAAAAATATCTTGATGATGGATATGGGGTATCTCCTTATCTTGTAAATCCTGATGACCAAACTGTTAAGGCAGAAGCTTTTGAAGATTATACTCCTCAAAACAGTTTTATGCCTCGTATTTCTTTCTCTTTCCCTATTTCTGATGTTGCATTATTCTTTGCTCATTATGATGTCTTAACACAAAGGCCTACTTCTAATGTTCGTATGAATCCTATTGATTATTTGTTCTGGCCTACAAGAAGTAATCCTACTATTAATAATCCTAACTTGAAACCTGAGCAAACTATTGACTATGAAATTGGTTTTAATCAAAAAATTGGTCCAACATCAGCAATAAAAATATCAGCTTTCTATCGTGAAATTAGAGATCAGATACAAATGTTCAGATACACTTCTGCTTATCCAAAAACATATTATTCTTATAATAATATTGACTTTGGTACAGTAAAAGGGTTAACTATATCTTATGATTTAAGAAGAACAAAAAATGCTCAAATTTCTACAAGTTATACACTTCAGTTTGCTGAAGGTACTGGTTCCGATGCTTCTTCTGCTTCTGCTTTAATAAGATCAGGTCAACCTAACCTTAGAACTCTTTTCCCTCTGAATATTGATAGAAGACATGCTATTACTCTTAATCTTGATTATCGTTTTTCTGATGGTAAAAAATATACCGGACCTGTTATTACTCGTAAAACAGGTGATAAAGTAAAGACTATTCAACTATTAAAAAATACCGGATTTAATATTACTTTTATAGGAGGTTCAGGAACTCCTTATACTAAATCAAGTAAAACTTACCCTGCCTTAATTAGCAACGATCGTATTATTCAAGGCTCAATTAATGGTTCAAGATTAGACTGGAATTTTAGAATGGATGCCAGAATTGATAAAGACATTGTTCTTAAATGGGGTAAAGATAAAGAAGGTAATAAAAAATCTGCTTTCTTTAATGTTTATCTCCAAATATTAAATGTATTGAATTCTAAAAATGTTCTTGGTGTTTACTCGGCAACAGGTAACCCTGATGATGATGGTTATTTGTCTGCTGCTGAATGGCAAACACAAATAAATCAGCAATTGGATGTACAATCATATAGAGACCTTTATCTTGCTAAAGTTAACAGCCCGTATAATTATAGCAGACCTCGTATGATACGTTTAGGTATATCTCTTAATTTTTAGTTGAAAAAAAAGTTTAATTATTAATTTATTTGAAATTTTGAGTTTATTAAATATAAATACTATGAAAAATAATTTTCGATATTTATTCTTTTCGATTTTAAGTATTTTATTAACATTAAATACTTATTCGGAAAAATATTATGGTAGTGCAGGTAAAAAACATTCTAAAAATATTAAGTCAACAGCAGCAGGGTGTTTGCCCGGTGCCGGATTTAAATATTTAGATTTAAATAATGTCAGAACCAGAATCAATACT
>QMPG01000678.1 GCA_003648455.1 Bacteroidota bacterium | reverse complement strand
GAAAACTGAGAATAGTATCCCGAATCAAGAAAAATATTGCTAAATTTGACCTGAATCCAAATGATATTGGATTTGCTAACTTACAGATAATCAGTAATAAGATTTGACGTTAGTCTCAATTTAAAACACCGAAGTCAATAAGTAATATTATGAGTAATTTGAAATAACGAAACGGTTAAAAGACAGCCATTTAATGGTAAATACACATTTAGAACCAAAAGTAGTTATTGAAACAAATACCCATAACGGGAGAAAAATTTGACCTGAACACTCCAAAACAAAGTAGGGCAAAAATTAAAATCTTAAATTATGAATCACTTAAAAAGAAAATTTTTCATTTTAACAATTTTGTTAATTGGTATTTTCTTTGCTTTTAGTTGCGAAAAAAATACTGAAAATTCAAAAGAAGTAAATTCATCTCCTGCGTTATTAAAAGCTAGCGGTGTGAATGTAGATGTTCCATTTGAACCAATAAGGTTGGCAAGAGCAACTACAAATAGACCTAGGGATGGGAAAAACTGTGGATGTAACGAATGCTTCGGACTTTGTAATAGACCAATTACTTCAGCGTACAACGGAGAATCATCGTTAATAGGTATTAACCAAATAGATAGCAACACTGTTCAAATATACTTTCTATACAATTTACCAAGTAATTTTGATGAAGAGTTTGGAATTGATGAAACTACTACTTTATTGTGTCAAAATGTTACATATACACTAAAAATAGGTGAATATAATGCGATTGAATCTACTGGATATGTCTATAGTGAGTATTTAACTGAGAACATAGAATATTTTGGTGTTGTTGAAGTCGATTTAGATGAATAAAACTCAAATTGTTTTAATATGTTTTTTTACATTTTTACTCAGTTCATGCAGCAGCCTGTTTTTACAAAAGGTTCTATTTGGTGTTAGAAACCCAAAAGATATTACAAAAGTAGAAATGAATCGTTTTTTACAAAAAAACGAATTTGACACTAGTAACGTATATCTTTTGAAACCTGTAGCTTATGTTGATTTAGCAGAAACTAGCAGCAAGTATTTTGCAACATGGGAATTATTTAATCACAAAGGTGTTTTGCTAGTTCCTAGGCATGATAGTGTTAACAGTTGTATCAGCAATATTGAGTATTTCATTCAGTATATTGAGAATAATTCTTATAAAGAAGATACTATTCGCAATTTGCAGAAAGATTTATTTCAACAATTTACTAACACTAATATACTTAATAATACTAAAATGGAAGAACAGAATTATACTTTAGTGTTGTATTGGACTGTATTTATGGGTAAATATTCTAAAGACATATTGAGTCTCGAGCATTTTGCAAATTTATCAGAATCAAAAATTTCTGTTATAAAAGTGAATATGGATTTGAGAGAAGATATTGATGACTTTTCAATAAATCTAAAAACTAAGTAAAGCCAGCAATAATGTTTGTAAATGCATAGCCATCTCAAAAGGTGGCTATGCTTTGTCAAATCGAAAGGGCAATTAATTGAAGAAGAACACACATAATTCAATATTTATAAATCATGTGACTTTAGCGTGTAATATGAAATACAAAAAAAAACGTGTGCCAACAAAAAATATAGTGCATACCGCAATTAGCTGTAAATATGAAAGTTAATACGCAAAATAAAATTAATCGTAACTTGAAAAATAATCGTTTCAAACTGCGGCACGCACCATATTCAAACCGTTGTGCGCAAGCTAAACGAAACACCTTTGATTGATAATATCCGAATTGATTTCAATATTCTACGTTTTGATTAACTTTACAACGTGAAACAAAGAATATATATTGACACCTCAGTAGTTGGCGGATTTTTCGATTCGGAATTCAGCGAAACTACGCACGGACTTTTCGAACGACTTGAGAAAAAGGAAATAATCTTTGTAGTATCTGACCTCCTTGAACTCGAACTTATTGGAGCACCGCAAAAAGTAAGAGAACTACTATACAAATATCCACCCACCAGTTTTGAAAGGATTAGACTATCAAAAGAGGCAATTGAACTTGCCGACAAATACATTGAAGAAAAGGTTGTCGGAAGAACAAGTTTGGAAGATTGCAGACACATTGCATTAGCAACAATACACAAAGTAGATGTTTTGGTAAGTTGGAATTTTAAACATATTGTAAATTTGGCAAGGATTAAAGGATACAATTCAGTAAACTTACGGAATGGATATTCAATGTTAGAAATAAGAAGCCCTAAAGACCTTTTGACTTATGAAAACGACTAAAAAAGAAAAAACATTCGATGCAGTAAAAATGATGCGTGAAATCCGTACAAAAATCAGCCGTGAAACTGCCGATATGACTTTCAAGGAATTAAGAGAGTATATTGAGAAACGATTGAGAAACAGCGACCTAAAACCAATCGGAGAATAAAAGCCAGCGCACAACAGCACCAATATACCATAGCCGGTTAATAGCTTCGTTTTGAAAATTCATGTAAATTTGGACAGTAATCGAATAAACAAAAATTGTAGAAAGTAGCGGCTACGGTGCATTGCTGCAACACGTTAACCGCTATACTGGGGCTGCCCCGAAAAATAGGAAAGCTTCTTTAAAATTCTCGTTCTTAGAAATAGTTACAGACGGAATTGCGACAACTGACGAGGCTTCGTTACAACATTCCAGTTCGGAACAAAATCAGAAAATCGTTTGGTAAAACGAGTAAAGTAATTG
>QMPG01000677.1 GCA_003648455.1 Bacteroidota bacterium | reverse complement strand
TTACATATAAAATTGCTTCACTATTATTATTTTTCCCAAGATAAAAAGTTGAATTTCCCCATTTATTCCAATTTGTAATTCCTTTTTTAAAATTACCATTATAAACTAGTGAATTATTTGACGGAATAATAATCCTTTCATTAAAACTCTTAATTTTTTTTATAAGATTTGAATTTAACAAATCATTATCAATCCGCTCTTGATTCCATAAAAAGTCATTAAAGTTACCAACCGAAACAGGATAAACCAAATTAACAATTCTTGATAATTGATATGTGGTTGAAAGTTTTATTTCTTTTTGATTTCCTCCGGCATTTCTTATAATATAATCTTTAGTTCTATCAGATAAACAAATTACAAAAAACGAAGACAGCATTAATAATAAAAATTGTAATCCAATTAATAGGCTAAATGGTTTTATTAAGTTTCTACCTTTTTTTTTGTTATTATTAATTAATAGAAAGACTAAATAAAATACAGAAAAGATTTCAAATATTAGGAATATTACAATTGCTCTGCGAGATCCTGTTAAAATTAAACAGAAAAAAGCTAAAAGCCAATAAAAAGCTAAAAGCACTTTATTTTTTTTAGGAAAATTATTATTTACTAACCAATAGAAAGAAATAATCACTCCTATTAAAACAGCTAACGAATAAAAATTGTAATCACTAACCAATGACATTGAAAAAGAACGTTCATAATAAAACAGCTCATATATTTTTATTCCAAATATACTCAATGCAAATTTCACATAACCCAAGAAGAGAGAGATACATGAAAATATAAAAAAACTTTTAAGTAATAATTTATAAAAATAATTCCACTGGATTTTATCAGTTACAATTATAAACAAAAATGAAATAATAATAAGTCCAACTATAGCATTAAAAATATCGGAAACAGGCAGGCAATGCATTTGTTTGGTAAAAAGAATTCCTATAACAAAGGAAATATAAAGAAGTATAACAGGAATATAAGTTTTGATAAAAACAAGAAAAAATCTCTTAGAAAAAGAAATGTTTTTTCGTTGTATTAAAATATCTATTATCAACAAAACTATTGTAGCAATTAAAAATATTTTTAATTTGGGAATTGCCATTCTGAAAATAAAAAAGCTAATTACCAATGTTAATAATAAAACTAATCTGCTATGGCTTTGTTTAAATACTTTAAGCATTTATTATTGATTTGTATAAACTAAAAGTTTTTTCTTGAATAATTTCCCAATTATAATTTTTCTTAACTTTTTCCCAAATAATTTTGTTGTTTTTAATATGGAAAATCTCATCTGGATTTTCTAATAAATAATCTAATATATTAAAGAAGGCTTGAAAATCATTATTCGTAAATTTCCAACCAATTTTTCCAAAATCTAATGGTTCGGCAAGACCGCCTGCATCAGATACAAGAACCGGAACGTTTTCATTTATTGCTGTCAATAACACACCACTTTGTGAAATTACGCGATAAGGAAGTATAACTAAATCTGAGATTTTTAAAATTGCCAAGAATTCTTCATCTGAAACATACCTATCTTCGATAAGAATATTTTTATTGTTTTTTATTGAAGTAAAATCTACATCATTATTTTTTCCGGCAATTATTAAAAAATAATTATTATTATCAGTTCTATTTGAAAAATATTCTACAATTTTATCAGTCCCCTTATATTTACTCTGTACACCTAATGAGGATATTATAATTTTATCAGCTAATTTATAGTTAGCTTTCAATCTATTTTTTTCTTTTTCAAGTACTTTCTTATCAATTTCGTAATTTAATAATCCATGAAAAATAACATGAATTTTTTCTTCTCTCAAACCAACTTTGTTTATTAATTCGTTTTTTGAATTATAAGAATGTGTTATAATGCAATCTACTTTTTTATAGTATTTAATATATTGTTTTTTCTCCCATTGCGAATAATTATGAGGAAAAACATTATGTGAAGTAAATAGAATTTTAGTTTTTTTCGAAAAAACTTTAATTAAATTAATGAAAATAATATCTACGAAAGGAGCTCTTATCCATTGTATATGAACCACATCCGGTTTGTTTTTTAAAATTAATATAAGTAATTTAACTAATGATATTAAGTATGACAAGAGCTTCATAACTTTTTTTTTATTGCTATATCGAAACAACGGATAAAAAGTAACACCCTTAATACTTTTATATGAAAAATTAATATTACCAAACAAGGAAATATCAAATTCTTTATTATTGTTTAATAGATTATAATCATAAACTGCTAAATTATTATATGACATTGGATCTATATAAAATATTTTCATTGAATAATTTTAATTTGCTAATTAACAGATTAATAATATTAAACAATCAAGACAAAATACAAAGTATTTTGTCTTTTTGCGTGTTCCAAAGAAAGAGTTTTCTGGTTTTTAATGAATTTTCTTTATACTTTGAATAATTTTTTTGCAGATATTTAATTCCGTTTATTATATTTATCATGTTTTGCCCATCATCGCTTAAAACAACCCCTGATTTTGTTTTTTCTAAAATACTTTTCATTGGTGGATTATTTCCTACAATAACGGGGATGCCCCTTGAAATTGCTTGGTATAATCGATTTGGTGCACAAAGTTTAAAATTCATTCCGACTTCCTGAGAATACAAAACAATACTAGCATAAGCATTATCAATATATTTTACCATTTCTAATTGTGGAACCATACCTGTAAAAAATA
>QMPG01000676.1 GCA_003648455.1 Bacteroidota bacterium | reverse complement strand
TCGTAAAGAACCGTTAACATTATTAAGTCAATTTTCAAAAGACAGTTTTTACTGTAGATTTGAGGTGTCGTTTCCGAGTCATTTTTAGGGAAAATATTAATTGGAGAATCAAGAATCATCATCTGAATATCAATATTACCTATCCCAACTCCTCCAAGTACCCGCTGTGGCCATAATTTTTCTGTTTTTCTTTACGACCTTGTTTTATGACTGAAAAATTCCGCAGCGGATTATGAGTCAGTTCTGATCGTATTAGTAACAGAGTGAATCAAAAAAGGTTTTATTGACAACAATCCCTTTATTAGTTATAATCTTTTATCTGTGTTAAAAAAGATATAATTTATGCCTATGCATCTAAAAGTGTTAGTTGGAAGAATAAAGAATCCAATCGATAATTTATTTAATTAAAATATTTAAGAACCGGAATAAAATATGGCTAATACAAAAAAGAACGGAAACAGAACAGAAGAACCATTGGAAAAACAACTCTGGAAATCAGCCGATAAACTGAGAAAAAATATTGATGCCGCTGAATATAAACATATTGTTTTGGGTTTGATATTCCTAAAATATATTTCTGATGCTTTTGAAGAATTATTCGAAAAGCTCACAAAAGGTGAAGGTGAATATGCCGGCGCAGACCCGGAAGATAAAGACGAATACAAAGCGGAGAATGTGTTTTTCGTACCGGCTGATGCTCGTTGGAGTTTTCTCTTATCTAAAGCCAAACAGCCAACTATCGGGAAAACAGTTGATGAAGCGATGGATGCTATTGAAAAGGAAAATCCTTCATTAAAAGGTGTCTTACCAAAAGTTTATGCAAGACAAAATCTTGACCCGACAAGTCTTGGCGAACTCATTGATATGATTGGAAACATTGCCTTAGGTGATGCGAAATCAAGAAGTGCTGATATTCTCGGTCATGTTTTTGAATATTTCTTAGGAGAATTTGCCCTTGCGGAAGGAAAAAAAGGAGGACAATTCTATACGCCAAGAAGTGTTGTTGAACTATTGGTTAAAATGTTAGAACCTTACAAAGGACGAGTTTTTGACCCTTGTTGCGGCTCCGGCGGTATGTTCGTACAATCCGAAAAATTCGTAACCGAGCATCAAGGTAAAGTTAACGATATTTCAATTTACGGTCAGGAAAGCAATCAAACTACTTGGCGTCTTTGTAAAATGAATCTTGCCATTAGAGGATTAGACAGTTCACAAGTAAAATGGAATAATGAAGGATCCTTTTTAAATAACGCACATAAAGATTTAAAATGCGATTACATTATTGCAAATCCTCCTTTTAATGTTAGTGATTGGAGCGGTGATTTACTACGCAAAGACGGACGCTGGCAATATGGAACTCCCCCATCTGGGAACGCAAATTATGCTTGGATTCAGCATTTTATTTATCATCTTGCACCAAGTGGACAAGCAGGTTTCGTTTTGGCAAAAGGAAGTTTAACTTCCAAAACTTCCGGTGAAGGCGAAATACGAAAAAGACTGATTGAGGAAGGCTTGGTTGACTGCATTGTTAATCTCCCTGCAAAGTTGTTTTTAAACACCCAAATTCCCGCTTCTTTATGGTTTATTTTGCGTAAAGCGAAACCCTCCCTTAATCCCTCCCAAAGGGAGGGAGAAAATTATTGTTGTTTTGAAAAACAATCTTATCAAAAAGAAGGATATCATTATCGGGGTGGATTTAACTTTTCAGGTTTAGTAAAGGAAGCAAGAGAATTAAGAAAAAATCAAACTAAAGCTGAAACAATTTTTTGGGAGTTGGTTAGGAATGAAAAATTTAATGGATTAAAATTTAGAAGACAACATCAAATTGGAAGTTATATTGTTGATTTTTACTGTTCTTCCGAAAAATTAATTATAGAATTCGATGGATGTGTTCACGACACAGAAGAACGACAAAAAAAAGACCAAAAAAGAGATAAATATCTTACCTCTATTGGAAATACAGTATTAAGATTTAAAAATGAAGACATTCTAAATAATCCGGGTAATGTTTTTGAAACAATTACTAAAAGTTTCTCTCCCTCTGGAAGTGACAAAAGTTTCTCTCCCTCTGGGAGTGACAAAAGTTTCTCTCCCGCTGGGAGTGACAAAAGTTTCTCTCCCTCTGGAAGTGACAAAAGTTTCTCTCCCTCTGGGAGAGACGGAAGAGAGGGTAAACAAAATGAAATTTTGTTTATTGACGCCAGAAATATGGGACATCTCATAAACCGAAGGACTCGTGAACTTTCAGAAGAAGACATTAAACTAATTACAGATACTTATCACGCTTGGAAATATTCAAGAGGTTTCTCTCCCACTGGGAGAGACGGAAGAGAGGGTATCCTTGTTTACAAGGATATAAAGGGCTTTTGCAAGTCAGCAACCATAGAAAAAGTAGCCAAACTCGATTATGTTTTAACTCCCGGTCGATATGTTGGTTTAGCAGATGTGGAAGATGATTTTGATTTTACAGAGAGATTCACAACTTTAAAAGCTGAGTTTGATGGACAGTTGAAAGAAGAAGCAGAATTGAATAAAAGAATTTTGGAAAATCTTGCTAAAGTTGAATTGAATGCAGAGTAATTTTTTAATATGAAAAACGAAATTGTAATATATCAACCCGACAATTCACCTGAAAAATTAGAGGTTAGAATAGAAGACGATACAATATGGCTGACGCAAAATCAGATTGTAGCTCTTTTTGACAGTAGC
>QMPG01000675.1 GCA_003648455.1 Bacteroidota bacterium | reverse complement strand
TTTCACTTCCAATTATTAAAGCCTATAAACATCAATATTTTTTTCTTTTCTCTTGCTTTTTTTTATGCTAAAAAATATATAGTTTTATACAAATCAAAGTTGTAATTTTACATATTGTTTTTTCATTCTTAATAAAGAGAATATTTATTATGATTAGATTTCCTTGAATTAAAAAATACATGATACACACTAATAAATTGTGTTGTATACAAAGACTATATAAAAAATTCTAATTATTTGAGTTTCATAAATTAAAAAATATCATGACACAAGAAGAATTCAAAAAATCTATTTTAGAAGGTATTCCATCGATTTTACCTGAATTAAAACCCTATGATAATAAAATTAGTCACGCACCAAAAAGAAAAGATATTTTATCAGCTAACGAAAAAAAATTAGCTTTAAAAAATGCATTACGTTATTTTGACAAAAAACATCATGAAATTTTAGCTCCCGAATTTGCCGAAGAGCTTAAAAAATATGGTCGAATTTATATGTATCGTTTTCGTCCCGATTATGATATGCACGCAAGAAACATTGAAGACTATCCGTATAAATCGAAGCAAGCAGCATCAATAATGCTAATGATTCAAAATAATTTAGATTATGCAGTTGCACAACATCCACACGAATTAATTACTTACGGTGGCAATGGTTCTGTATTTCAAAATTGGGCACAATACCGTTTAACAATGAAATATTTGGCAGAGATGACTGATGAGCAAACACTTATTCTCTACTCGGGTTATCCTTTAGGCTTGTTCCCTTCTCACAAAGATGCCCCACGAGTAGTAGTAACCAACGGTATGGTTATACCAAATTACTCATCACAAGATGATTATGAAAAATTTAATGCACTTGGAGTTTCTCAATATGGACAGATGACAGCAGGTTCATTTATGTATATTGGGCCACAAGGAATTGTACACGGCACAACAATTACAGTATTGAATGCAGCACGTATGCACAGCAAAGGAGACATTGCAGGCAAAGTATTTGTCACATCAGGCTTAGGAGGCATGTCAGGAGCACAAGCAAAAGCAACTGTTATAGCAGGAGCAATTGGAGTTGTAGCAGAAATAAACCCACAAGCTGTTGAAAAACGACACACTCAAGCCTGGGTTGATGAAGTATATACTGAACTCGATAGTTTGATTGAACGTATTAAAAAAGCAAAAGCAAACAAAGAAGCGGTATCACTGGCTTATCAAGGAAACATTGTTGATTTATGGGAAAAACTTGGAGAAACAGATATTGATATTGAATTAGGTTCTGACCAAACATCACTTCATAATCCATGGGCAGGTGGTTATTATCCTGTTGGCTTATCATTTGAAGAATCTAATGAGATGATGGTAAAAAATCCGGAACTTTTTAAAGAAAAAGTACGAGATTCATTGCGACGACAAGTTGAAGCAATTAAAAAAATTGTAGCACGTGGAATGTATTTCTGGGATTATGGAAATGCTTTCTTGTTAGAAGCAAGCAGAGCAGGTGCAGATATTATGAAAGAAGACGGTACGTTTATTTATCCTTCTTATGTTCAGGATATTATGGGACCTCTATTTTTTGACTACGGATTTGGACCTTTCCGTTGGGTATGTACATCATGCGACCCTAAAGACATTGAGGTAACCGACAAAATTGCTACAGATGTATTGACTGAGATTGCAAAAACAGCTCCAAAAGAAATTTCAGCTCAACTTGCTGATAATATTCATTGGATTAAAGAAGCCGGAGCAAATAAATTAGTAGTAGGTTCTCAAGCTCGTATTTTGTATGCTGATTGTGAAGGCAGGACAAAAATTGCTACTGAGTTTAATAATGCAATAAAAGATGGGCGGATTAAAGCTCCTGTAGTTTTAGGACGCGACCATCACGATGTATCGGGAACAGATTCTCCTTATCGTGAGACTTCAAATATTTACGACGGCTCACAATTTACTGCTGATATGGCAATACAAAATGTTATTGGCGATGCATTTAGAGGTGCAACTTGGGTTTCAATACACAACGGCGGTGGCGTTGGCTGGGGCGAAGTTATTAACGGCGGATTTGGCTTAGTTCTTGATGGCTCTAATGATGCAGAACGTCGTTTAAAAGAAATGTTATATTGGGATGTAAATAATGGTATTGCTCGTAGAAGCTGGGCTCGTAATAATAGTGCAATATTTGCTGCTAAACGTGCTATGGATGAAAATCCCAACTTAAAAATTACTATTCCAAATATTGCAGATGATGATTTGATTGATTCTGTGAAGTTGTGATTGATAATGGGTGATTAGTGGTTATGGAGGTTATGAGACACGAATTGCACGAATATAAATAAATTTGGATTTAATCACAGTATCTTAGCGGATCTGTAATAAACTGACGTACAGATTTATAGCTTTCGGTCTTTTTGTAAAGTTAACCGCTTGATAGAAATGTATTACGCCAGGAAGTGGCAACTTATTTTAGCCCAAAGGCAACGCCTTGGGTAAAATGTGTATTATAAAAAATATCGCCCTGTAAAGGGCAGCTTAAAAAAATAAATATTATGTCACAGTCATTATCAAAATTGTATGTTCATATTATTTTTCATATAAAGAATCCTAATGTAAAAATCCGAAAACCGGATAAAGGTGAATTGTATTCATATATAGGTTCAATTATAAAAGATAATGAATCTATCCCTATAATGATTAATGGTATTGAAGACCATGTTCAT
>QMPG01000674.1 GCA_003648455.1 Bacteroidota bacterium | reverse complement strand
GTACTCAATATGATGGTTTATGAACTCTATTTTGAAGAGCATATGAAAGAAAATAAAATAGATGTATTGCAATTTATAGATTTTCAAGACATCAGCCAACTGGAAACCTTTGAAGAAAAGCGTGATGTCATTCAGCGAGAATACTACAAATTAAAAGAAAAGGACAATCCGATACGGAATAGGATATTACTTGCCCCTGTTCACAGTCCGAACATCATCAAACGAATAAACGAATCTACCCATTAGTATGAAATTGTATGAATTATATATTAACGATTTTAAATTTTTCTCGGAAATAGAGGCTAATAGTCCGTTATTAAAGATTGATGGAAATCATTTACTAATTTATGGTGAAAACGGAAGCGGTAAATCAACCATCTATTGGGCTTTATACACTTTACTTGAATCAAGCCTTAAAAAGAGTGATAATGAAATTCGGAAATATTTTAAGAAAACGGGTGATGACAGTTTAGTAAATATTCATTCAACGGGAAAGAATAATACATACATAAAAGTTATCTTAAAAGATGATGATGGTAATAATCCAAAGACTTTTCGGGTTTCAAGAAAGAGCAGGGATTTATCAATTCGTGGTAATGCCGATGTTGTAAAAAGCAGTATGGCAACCGATCTTATAAACTATCGAGTTCTTTTTCAGTTACACAATCTAAAACACTCAAAAGATAATGACCTTTGGAAATGGTTTGAAGAAGAAGTTTTGCCTTATGTTAAAAGAGGAGATAACCCTTGCTTGAATGAATTAGAGAAATTAAAGAAGGGACCTGAAAAGGTAAAAAACCTTGACGGTGATGATGTTTATCCGACAGCAGAATTAGCAAACACTGATTCGGAATTAAGAAAGAAGGACTACAAATATTACAAAGAATACAAAAGAAAACTAAACTCTTGGAACAATTGGCTAAAAGGTTTTCTATCAAGCATTACAACAAAAGCAAATAGATTAATCGAAGATGAATTTGGTTACACCTTTGAAATAAAACTTGAGTTAAAGCAAAAACAATTTGAAGTTCAAGAAGACGAATTCACCTTTTATAAGCACCAAATATTATTTACTCTTACAAAATATGACAGAATAGATAATCCGAAAATCAAAAAGCCACATACTTTCTTAAATGAGGCTAAATGGTCAGCAATTGGACTTTCCCTAAGATTTGCAATTTTAGATTACAAACTTTATGATGCAGATTTAAAAGCCTTAGTAATAGATGATATGCTATTGAGTCTAGATATGCGAAATAGAAATATCGTTTTGAACTTGTTATTAGGTAAGTATTCTGATGAATTTCAGTTAATTCTGATGACACACGACAAATCATTTTTTGAGTTAGCAAAGAACAAAATAAGGTTTAATGGCAAAACTGATATTTGGAATTTTATCGAAATGTATCAAGATGATACAGGAGCCTTTTCTAAACCTTACTTTAAACCTTTAAAAAACAATATTCAAACAGCAGAAGATTTTTTAATCCAACACGATTATGCTGCTTGTGGTATATATTTAAGAACTGAGATTGAAACAAAGTTACGAGGATTGTTGCCCGAAAAACTTAAAAAAGAAGAAAAAACAACAGATGGTGTAACAAGATTAATTGATAAAAAATTAAATGATTTAATCCACACATTTAAGATTTTCTGTTTAGAAGAAAACATAGACTTTACACCCTTTAATGATTTAAAAACATATAAGGATTTGTTACTTAATCCACTTGCACATAATGATATTGATGCACCATTTTTCAGGGATGAATTAACCAGCCTTATTAAAATAACAAAGGACTTAAATAAAATCAAAAGAGGTCAGATATTTCATCGAAGCAATAAGAATATGAATTTTGTATTGAACAAACCTGATGGAACTTATTATTCAGTAAGAATGAAATCAGCAGAACAAATTATTTTACTCGAAGAAGAAGGAAAAACAGAAAGAATTTCTATTTACAGTAAATGTAAGGTTTCGAGTGTTGATAATAATGGTGTAATTACAAATGAGGCAGAACAGTTTGATACAGTTAAAGATTGTTACATAGAAATGTGTAACAGGTTTGGTATCGTACCATCAAATGACTTATCGAATGTATTTGACTATGATGGAAAGAATTTTAACGAAAAACTAATTGAAATAAATGGAGAATAAAGCCAACCCTTCGCATCCATACACATTGCCAAGTCGCTCGAAAAACCCACCGCACGAGCCAAAACTTGTCAAAGAGTATGGCTGCCCAACGCACAAGGAAAAATGAAAATTATAGCAAATTTGAAATATAAAATGATAGATATGAAGGAATGCCAGTGGGTAAGACGGCTATAAGCAATGCGGGAGAAAGTAATAAAATTGAAGATATTGAGTAAAAATAAACGACATAACGATTTGGAAATGAAGTGCAAGAAAACCCGCACTGCTCATAGCCAAAACCGTTACCATTTAGTTTGTCCGTAGCTTAAAGAAACTAACTGCCATACTTTAACTTTTTCTTCTTTTTCATGGTCAATAAAATACACCTAAAACAACTGGACTTGATTTTATTATCGCCACAATTATGAATTTCTAGAATTAGAAATCGTATTCTAAATTGAGTTTCTAATGGACTTTGAAACCAAAAACCGATTTAGACTTTGATAAAATTACGGTTAACAATAAACTTGCGCTCTCCATAGCCTTGTTTGACAAAAAAAAGGAATCTGGCTATTT
>QMPG01000673.1 GCA_003648455.1 Bacteroidota bacterium | reverse complement strand
TTTCATGTGTTTATAATTTTGTATCCATTTGATAACTAACTAAATATACTTCTCTAAATCTTCTTCTTGTTGCAAAACACTAAGAAAGTTAAAATTTCATGTTCATGCTCTACGGCAATAATCCTGTGTGCTTAGCGTTTGTTGTCAGTTTCATCTTCGGGGTTTCTTATGATTACCCATAAGATTTTTCAACCTCCAGTAAAAATCGACCTTTATGCAACATGTTTTTTAATTTCTACATCGACACCCAATTCTTTTAATAGCTTTAAGTGTCTGTTTATGCGTTTATCTTTATTGCGATCCTGTAAAAATTCATTTCCCAACTCTTTATATTCTACTTTGTCCCGTAGTATGAAATAGGCGGCTACCAGGATCTTATGTCCTACTGCTATTAATGCTCTTTTTTTGCCTCTTCGTACCACAAGACTATCGTATTTGCTCCGTAAATAGGTGTTCTTTGTTCGTGTCGCTGCCCAGGCACATTGTGTTAAAAATATTTTTAAAAAGATATCTCCGTGCGTTGTTCGACTACTTTTTTTTTTACCCGCACTCTCATTATTTCCAGGACTCATCCCTGCCCAAGACGCTAAATGCTGTTCGTTGGGAAACTGCTCCATATCATTTCCAACCTCTGCCAATATGCCTGCTGCGGCATCTTTACCAACGCCGGGTATAGTTTGTAATAACTCGAAATCTAACTCTAACTCATTAGTCTTTAAATGCTCCGCTATTTTTTCGTCTAGTTTCTCTATTAATTTTTCTTTGTCTTCAATGGATTCTTTTATGGTGGTCAGCATAAATTTGTGATGTGCGGTCAACTTGCCTTTTAATGCAGCTTTTAAATCTTCTCTGTTTACCTGCATCTTCCCGTGACGAAACCTAGCTAATTTCTCTATATCTTCTTCTCCCGATATCATGGCATTTATGATTTTGGTTGCTGTTGCCCCGCTCATATTACTGACCACACTTGATAATTTTATATTGGCATCTTCTAATATCTTTTGTAGACGGTTCTTCTCGGAAGATACCTGACCTACTATCTTCCTGCGGTAGCGGGTTAAATCACGCAATTCCCTTATGGGCTTTGGTGGAATGAAACTGCCTTTTAACAAGCCGCTCAATAGTAACTTGGCAATCCACTTACTGTCTTTCTTGTCTGTTTTTCGCCCAGGTACATTTTTTATATGGCGGGCATTAACTAAAATTATCTCAAAGTCTTCTTCCAGTATATTGTACAATGGTTTCCAGTAAACCCCCGTACTCTCCATTGCTATGTGAGTAACTCCTTCCGACTTCAACCAGTCACGCATCTGTTCAATGGATTCGGTAAAACTGTTGTACGTTTTTGTCGTTTCTTTTATGCTGGTGCCTCTGATAGTCGCTACTATTACTTTCTTGTGTACGTCTATACCACACCCTCTCTCTATTACTTGTTCAAATGTGATGGATTGTTTCATTGGACTTGTGTTTATGTTTCTGCGAAAATAATCATTCTCCTGTGTGTCTTTATTCCGTCATGGATGTTTCATCTGTTTATGTTTTAATTAATTCAAATATCGATTATTTGCTTATGCTTACCTTCCAATTCAGCATTATTTGAGCATTACTTTGGTGTTTACAACAAATTTGCCAGCAGCAATTTGTACAATATAATAGCCTTGCGGAACATGCATTACAATTGTTTGTTTATTGTTTCCGTTGAGCTGCGTTTTATACACTTCCTGACCAAACATATTAACTAACTTAATTAAACCCTTTTCATGATCCGGGTTTGAAATAAACAATGTTTTGTTAAAACTGTAGGCTGAAATATTGCTGGAATTTGACATTTCTTTTACACCCGTAATACTTTTGAATGATAAAATGAATCTTTCCGGATTGTCGCTTACAGCAGAAGTGAAATAATACAACGGGTTGACTTTCATATTTTGGGTAGTGTTTGTTACTTTGTCGGTTAAGTAAACATTAAATGCCGGCACAAGGCTTTCAATTCCTGAGACTTCAATATAGAAATTGTCAGAAGTATTTTTTACAAAAGAGAAAGGAATTTCCAGGTTTTCATTGAGTTCAGGAATAACATTGGTTGAAACCGCCTGCGTATTAATTGTTGAATAAAACACAGGTGCATATCCTGACAGGTAACGTGAATCATATTCATGGTCAAAATCAAAAGTGGCATTGTCTTTTACCATAATCACACTTTCCTGTGCCGTGTTTCCTGCAAGATCATAAGCCGTTAATTTAAGTTTGTTGATTTCCTCATTTTTATGCCATGGGATCGTGTTGTGGATACGGTCTCCTTTGTAGATATTCAGGGAACCTGTTCCGTTTGTCGATACCATTACCATAAAACCTTGCATTGCCGGAATGATTCCGCCCTGCGCAATGTCAGTATAACTTGCATTATCGGCATCCCATATTTTTGCCGTACCGTCAATGTTATTCAAATTCCAGCCGGAAGACCCGGATGTTTGGTTCCACTGTAATGCACAAGCATAGGGATTACCAATAAGGTTTGCCCCACTATGCGAAGATGCAGATGTATAAGTTAAACCACTTATGATAACATCTTCATAATTTGGTGTGCCCGAGAATGTTTTGGTTGTGTTGTTTTGGTATGATGCAAGGTAGCCTTTGCCAACGGTAAAAACAGAATCGAAGTTACTGTTCCATGAACCACTGGCCGCTTTTGAGTTAACCCAGATGTTGTTT
>QMPG01000672.1 GCA_003648455.1 Bacteroidota bacterium | reverse complement strand
GCATTGAGGGGTTTTTTATGCAAGGTTGTTTAACTTGAGTTTTCCACAGAAAAATACTTAAAAAAATAGATATTTAATAATCAGTTAGTTATTAGGATTTTTTTGCATTATAGTGTAATGTTAACAAATAAATTTGCAACATATTGAAATAAAGTATTATATTTGCAAATGAAATGCTAACTTAAATAAAGAAATATGAATGAAAAAATCTATCCAAAAATAATTAAAGGCAAAACCTATTATTATTTACAATACACTTATAGGGTAAAAATCAATCCTAATGATATCATGAAAGGTAAAGGTAGAGGTTCTGGTAAAAGTAAAGTAAAATCTAAAAGTGTATATCTTGGAAGTGCTTCTGCAATAAAAAAGAAATTATCAACATTGACAGAACCACTTGAAATAAAATATAAAGAATTTGGACTTGTCGGAGCAGTTTATAATGTTGCAAAAGAAATTGGACTAATTGAAACTTTTAAAAATAATATTAAAGGAGAAAGATACGGTATTGAAAATTGGAAATATTTTTTACTTGCCATAATAAATAGGATTGATAATTCAACGAGCATAGAAAAAATGGGAAAATTGGCAGAAGAAACAATTCTACCCGAATTATTAAATTTTCAACCTCAAAAATTGAACAGTAAAAGTTTTTGGTATGCAACCGATGATATAATAAGAGAGAAAGAATTAAATGACAGAAGAAATAAGAATCCTGAAATAATTGAAGAAATTAACGCAGGTATTGATGAGCAAATTTTTATAAAAATTGAAAAAGAGATTGTAAAAAATATTCAAGATAAATATGAATTATTTTCAGATGTTTTTCTGTATGATACAACAAACTTCTTTACTTTTTTTAAAGAACCATTGCGTTCATTTATTGCCAAATCAGCAAAAAGTAAAGCAGGAAGAAATAATTTAAAACATACAGGGCTTGCATTATGTGTAGATAAGCAATGGGGTGTTCCAATGTTTCACAGTATTTATCGTGCTAATAGCCATGATACAAAAACATTTAATAAAGCAATTGATGATTTAATACATGTAATAAAAGATGTAATAAAGGTTGAAAACATGATGCTTGTTATTGATAAAGGAAATAATAGCAAAGATAATTTTGAAAAATTAGTAAAAAAAACTCAGTGGATAGGCAGTCTTAAAGTATCGGATTATCAAGATTTAAGCAATATAGAATTAAAAGATTATTCTGATACTTACAAAGAGTATAAATATATAACGAGAAAGAAACATGTAATGGGTGTTGATATGAAACTTGTTTTAACATACAATGATAAATTATACAGAAAACAAAAAAAATCATTTAATGCAAGTATTGAAAAATTAACAAACAAAATAACAAAAAAATGGTCAGAATATAAACGAACACCAAGTCAAGTTCCTAAAGGAGTAACAAATATTTTGTCAGATAGTCATTATGGAAAATACATTGGTGTTAGATGCAAAAAAGGTAAAGCTGAATTTTTTGATAAAACTAAAGAAGTAGATAAAAAGAAAAAAAAGTTTGGTAAAACATTACTATTCGCAAGTAATAACAGCCAAAAAGCTTACGATATTATAGATTTGTATCATTCAAAAGACAAAGTAGAAGATGGTATAAAATTATTAAAAGATCCGCATTTAATAAGCTGGCAACCCATGAGACACTGGACAGATACTAAAATTAGAGCTTTTGCTTTTTCCTGTGTAATGGCATTAATGATTATAAGAATTATGGAATACAAAGCAACAATAAATGACATAAAGATGAGTCCGCAAATATTAAAACAAGAATTAAAAGATTTAAAAAAAGTAATTTTAATATATGATAAAAATAGGGTACAAAAAAAGATAACTCACACTAGTACAGTGCAAAAGAGATTGTGGGAAGTTTTTAATTTAGATGATATAAAAACATGAGTTAACTATACACTAAACGAGACTTCAATCGACTACGAAACAATCACTTGTGAGTGCGATATTTTGTTCTGTAGAAAACTCAAGTTTAACATTTACGTCCCAAACAGTTTTACACCAAATGGGGATGGATTGAATGACGAGTTCATAGTTAAAGGAACCCATATCCTTGATTTTAAAATGCAAGTTTATAACCGTTGGGGAGAGTTAGTTTTTGAAACAGATGATTATAAAAATGGATGGGATGGGAAATTTAAAGGAAGCAATTGTCCGGTTGGGGTTTATTTTGTAATATTGAACGTAAAAGGAACATCAACACAAAAGAAAAATTTTAGTACAACGGTAACTTTGATAAGATGAAAACAAAAGAATAGAACACAGATGAAAGATTTTTAGTGTAAATCAGTGTAATTCGTGTCTAAAGAAATAAACAGATGTTACCCTGTAAAATCTATTAAGCTATTGTAATTCCCTTTTCAAGATACACATCCTGAATTGCATTTAGCAAGCCAACACCTTCGTTCATAGGTCGTTGGAAAGCTTTTCTTCCTGAAATTAATCCTGTTCCACCGGCTCTTTTATTAATAATTGCAGTCATTACTGCTTCTTCAAGGTCAGAATCACCACCAGAAGCACCACCTGAATTAATTAAGCCAATTCGTCCCATGTAGGAGTTTGCAAGTTGATATCTTGTAAGGTCAATTGGATGATCTGAACAAAGTTCAGTGTACATTTTCGGATGTGTTTTGGCAAAGCCAATTTTTGTAAATCCTCCGTTTATATCAGGTAATTTTTG
>QMPG01000671.1 GCA_003648455.1 Bacteroidota bacterium | reverse complement strand
TTTTTTCTGTTTCGTCTATTTCCCACTCATCAAATTTGATATGTTCTAATCCTTGCTCTATAAGTTTATTTTCTTCTTCCATCTTTCTAATTTTTTCATTCATTTTCTTTCACCTTCTCTCCCGAGCCTCCCGGTAAGCTTTCCTGACGTGGCTGCAGGAAAGCAGGAGATTACCGTAGATTTTTTCACCACACCCTCTGTCAGGTTTTCGACCGTTTTAGCGACGGTAACGGCAACCTTGCCAATACTCCAGATATGTGGCGGGCTTTTCGGGAATTAGTTTTTTTAACTTTCATGTATAAGGTACATCAACATTATCTAATAATGCTTGACCTACTGCTAAAATAGTATCAGTTTTAGAAGATGAATAATAAGTTTCAGGTATCTTCTCAAGAAACTCTTTGAATGTTTTTACATCTGTTGTTGATATATCCAAATCTTCTTGTTTAAACAAAAAAATCTTAAGTGATTTCATATCTAAAACCTTAAAAGGCACATAATCTACTGTTCCTATGTTATTTGAATCACTTAACAGACTATTTACAACATAACATATTTTGTATGTGGGATTACAACGGGTTAGCCGAAGTGAAAGATTATCGTCAAATAAACTTTCTGCTCTTTGCTTAATTAATTTTATTTTGTGCGGATTTGGAATCTGTGTGAAAAGAGTCCCACTTGCGAAACCATTAATAAGGTAATATAAATGACCGCCATAGCGGTGATTTTGTAGAAAATCCTGTAATTTATCCCAAGTTTCTTTTCCTAGCTTCATTTTCTTTCACCTTTGCGGGCAGTTCGTAATTCCTTATCACTTTTGTTTCAATTACTACTTGAACTCTGAAACCTCTATAACTGAATTCGTCAACGGCACGAACCCCCATTCCTCCTTCGCCAACTGCTTTAATGCTTTCTTTTATTATTTTGTCCATTATTCTTTTGTTTATTATCATTTTTATTCCACCTCTCTAACATCAACTATTTGAGAATCGATGCCATAATTATACAGCATACAATCCAATCCTCCAATTTCTATTTCTCTTCCAATAAATACTTTCCAGTCTCCATTGATTTCTTCTTCTTTTGCTAATTCCTCTAAGTCTTTTTTTGTTGTATTTTTCAAATCTATAATTACTTTGATTTTCATAATTTTAATTCTTTAAGCGTCCATATTCCATATTTGGAAAAATCTTCAACAAGCACATAATCCTTGTTGAGGTTTTCATTTACTGCCACTCTCACTCCAAAAACAGAGTGAGGAACTTCATTATGCAATATCAAATTCTCTTTCAATATACTCAAGGTTTTTGGGCTGAAACAAAAACAAACAATTTTATTGCCTTTGTTCTGGTGTTTATTTATTTCTTTAGTTATTTTATAAATAATTCTTGCCTTTATAATTTTTTCTTCACTCATCTTCTTTCACCTTTTTTACACGAAACTTTAGGCAATATGTAAATTCCTGCCGTTTTGTGCCACAATAATCTGACAGGCCATTTTACATAATAAGTGATTGTTCCTTCCACTCCATCTATCTCCTCCCT
Source organism: Bacteroidota bacterium (assembly GCA_003648455.1). The sequence goes on along the minus strand of QMPG01000671.1, from coordinate 1,170 downwards.
AAAAGAAATCTTTACATACCCGCAATTAACTGACTTGATTATTTCGTTAACCAAATCTTTTATTACTTCATGTTCCGCAAAAGGTTTTAGTTCTTCATGAGTGTAATTGCAACTAACACCAAACTTAAAAAAATAATGAGTGTAATTTTCATTTAAAGAGTTAATGTCTATACTTATATAATCTAATAACTCCGGATTTGTATATTCCACTTTGGTTATCAACAAAGGAAATCTTATCGTGCCTATTAATTTCCAATCATCAAACTCTGGTACTCTCTCTTCTTTTAAAACAATGTGTTCTTTAACGTATGATTCTACTTCTTCATATCCAAATGACTTTAAATTCCCTCCTGTATGTTCGAACGATATGATGTTTACCATATTTCAGACACGTTTAGTTAATATACTCGGCTGTTTCTTTGCTTTTAAGCACATCTTTTATTTCTTCTATCGTTATGCCATGCGATTCGCACCACATTTTTAACTCTTTCTCTCCAGTTAATTTGGCAAATTCTTTGATGTGATTCGCATTCATCTGCAAAACAGCAGCCATTATGCTGGTAATCACAAAAGGCGAAGCATTCTTCTTTTCTCCTTCTGTAAGCACTTCTTTTATCATTTCTGTATGGTGTTTAACTATTATTTTAATAATCCACTCAACACTTCCTCCAGCCAGCTTTTCAACAGTTTCGGCGATTTCTTTAATAGACGGATTAAAGTCTGCCAGTTTTTCTAAAAACTCACTTTTTTTGGAACTACTCATTTTCAAAATATTTCTCAAATTCTTTGGCAAAATACAAAACCAGTTCTCTTATGTTTTCTTTTTTCTCTTCTATGCTCGCCGTGTCAGCAACCAACGCCGAACGGCTTACCAAATCTATTCCAGCCTTCAAACAAACAGATTTTCTTATATCTTTCCTCGCTATATCCTCTTTTTTCGACCTTTCAAACATTAACTGCTTGCTCAAATCTAGAACCTGCTTGTTCAACACCTGCACTCTTTCTTTAAGAAACGACACGTTGTTGTCGTCTATTTTCTTTGAATCCTCTTCTTTCTGCTCTTCGGCTGGCTTTTCGGCTTCAACCTGCTTCAGCGTTCCTTTGACTATATTGTTGTATTCTCTGTCTCCAGACTTGTGCTTGGAGTATTCAAATTCAACTTCCGTGCCT
>QMPG01000670.1 GCA_003648455.1 Bacteroidota bacterium | reverse complement strand
CAAACAAAAGAATTTGCTAAATTAAATACTAAAAAACAATATGGTTATGATTTCATTAGTGATGATATGGAAAAAATTATCCAAAATGTTAGAGGATTTAAGCGTGTAGATGATGAAACAATGAATGCCGAAAAAAGAATTATAATTACTACTATGAAGAAATAACAATAGCCTAATTATAAACTTCTTAAAACAAACTAAGCTGAGTATCGTCTTCTTTTGTTTTCTTTTTAAACTGTATTTTTGAAAAATCAATTAATTCTTTTTCAATATTATTGATGAATGGGCTTCTTGGCAAAATATATTCTCTACCCTTAATAAATCGTCTTCTTGCATTTGAAAGAAACAAGTGTTTTTTAGCTCGTGTCATACCAACATAGAGCAAGCGTTTTTCTTCATTAGTATCTGCTTTTTGATTTTCAAAAAGGGAATATGGTAATAAACCGTCTTCACAGCCAATAATAAAAACAGATTTAAATTCAAGCCCTTTTGCTGCGTGCAGGGTCATTATTGTAACATTTTCAATGTCTGCATTATAGGTGTCTGTACCAACTCCGAGAGCAACAAACCTTAAAAATTTTTCAAAATCATTATCATAATCTGAGCTCAAATCAATTAGACGTTTTATCTCTTTTTTAAAATCATTTTTTTTATCCTGAAAAAAATTATTAACGATTATCTCAATTGCTTTTTTAACTGGTTTATATTTTATTAAAACCTTTATGTCGTTAAGATTTGATAAAGAAATCTTATTTTCTGCTATTATCTTATCTCTCAAAAAAACATTGTTTTCATTATAGCAAAAACTCATAATATCGATAATTGATTTTATTGGTTCTTCCTTAAAAAAAGGTTTCTCGCCAACAATCTGATATGGAATGCTATGATTTTTAAATGCTTGCTGCAATTCATCCATCTCATTTTTTAATCGGCAAAGAACAACAAAATCGGAAAGAGTTTGCTCATTATCATCATCGCCTGTAGTTATCCCACTATCCATTGAGAAAAAACGCAAACCGCCAATCATTGCCTCAATTGTGCGAGCAACAAATTCAGCTTCGCTCCTATCTGTTTGATGTTCGTTAATTCTGATTTTTACCCCTTTATCAATACCTTGTAGAAAATAACCTACCGAGTCTTCACTTTTTATAATATCTTTTGATGCTTTTATTATATTATTTGAACAACGATAACTCTTATTTAACTCAAATATTTTTGCCTGCTTAAAATCATCGGTAAATTGTTTAATAAACTTCACATCAGAACCACGAAAGCTGTATATTGCCTGGTTGGGATCACCAATTACACATAAATTCGGATTATCATTGTCAATTATTTTTTTAATCATGTGATATTGGGCAAAATTAATATCCTGATATTCGTCAATCATTACAAATTGAAACTTTGCCTTGTAAAATTCTCTTACATCAGTAAACTCATTAAACAATACATAAGGGAAATAATTTAAGTCGTCGAGGTCAAAAACATTTAATTTCTTTAAAGCATCTTGATAATTTTCAAATATTTCACGCAATAAATTATCTTCAATATCATCTTTTGTTTTTAACATTTGTTTAACTTCGGTAATTGCTTTTGAAATTTTTTTAACTTGATTTGCTCCGCATTTAAGTTCGTTTTTTAAAATCAAATTTTTGTCTTCCTCATCAATTATTGAAAAGTTTTTCTCTCTATCTGTATATTGATAAAATTTTTTAAGTACAGACAATCCAAATTCGTGAAAGGTTGAAATATTAAGTTTATTAACATCAATCTTTTTAATCAGAATTTCTTTTAACCTGATTAACATCTCTTCTGCTGCTTTATTTGTAAATGTTACGGCAAGAATATTTTCAGGTGCTATTTTTTTATTTAAAATAAGATTTGCAATTCTGCTGGTAAGCACTCTTGTTTTTCCTGTTCCCGGACCTGCAACAATTAAAGCCGTTCCGTTAATATGCTCTGCTGCCAAAAGTTGCTCTTTGTTTAATGCATCAATAAAATTCTCAATGTTTATTGTTGGTGAATTATTATCTTCCTCAATAGCATTTTGACTATTATCAGATGTTTCTTTCAGCAGTTTATATTCTTTTAAGTCAAAATTTAACAATTTTATTTTACCAACATGATTTTCAGAGCTTAAGCCATCATTAAACAAACTATTTAAACCAATGTTTTGTAGTTCGCCCTTATCAAATAATTTAATTGTACCATATTCTCCGTCGAAACCCTCGTTGACTATAACCTCATTATTTCGCATCCTTTTTATTGCAATTGCCATTTGCTCGCCTGCTGCTTTTTTAATTTCTTCAATCGAAAGATTAAGCAAAATATCTAACTCTGTACCTGCTTTATTAATTATTGAATTGTAAGTTTTAGTAACATGTTTTGAATTTGGACCAACTCCGGCAATCTCCGAAATAATTTCTTTTAACGGTATAATTGAATAAAAAGGCAGTTTATTGGGTCTCTCGTTAATATCAACTCTGTCTGATAGTTGAACGATTCTATTTGTTACACCCACGGTTACTTTTTTGCCACAAACCGAACAAATATTGTTATGCCTGAGAGTTTCAACAGGATTCCAGCAAACATTACATTTACGATGACCATCATAATGATATTTACCTTCTTGCGGATACATATCTATTGTTCCGAGAAAAGTTTTTGGGTTGCCTGTTTTTATTGCATCAATAATATGATTGTAAGAAAGTTCGGT
>QMPG01000669.1 GCA_003648455.1 Bacteroidota bacterium | reverse complement strand
TCATAATCAGCTAAAAAAGGCCAATGCAAATTGAGGCAAAGCAAGCCGATTAAGAACAAACATGTATAAATCATAAGCCGCAGGCGCAACACTAAAACGATTTATACATGCGGCACGTTGCCTGCAATAAAAACAAAAAAATAACACCTATGAAAATAGAGCACAAAATTAAACTCATTGAAAGTTTATTATTCACTCCAGAAGAAATATCTATCATTGATGAATTTACAATTACAGAAAGAATTGAAAAAAATATTGAAAATGATGATTATGACTCATTAATTAAATATCTGGAAGAAATCATTTCTAACGAAACCATTGATGATGATACAAGATTAAAAGTTGCTTATTTCAATTCAAAACTGAAAAGAAATAGAATGATATTTGGTGATGACGATGACGATTACAAACAAGATGATGACGATGGCGATTTTGATAAAAATGAAGATTATTATATGTATAATCACTCAGAAGAAGAAAGAACCAAACAACGAGAAGCAATTGAAAAATTTAAGACTATTAGTGAAGAAGAACTTACCGAAATGATTCATAATTATACTTGGGGAAAATTCAAAAAAATTCAAGACGGTTTTGATAGGTCAATTTATAGTGACGCAAAAAATAAATTTTGGAGTGAAAACGGAATAGTTTCAAAATGGGATACGCCAGAAAATCTTCGTGAAAAAATAAGAGAATCTGAAAATTTAGCCCAGAATAGATTAAAAGAAAGTTTTCGAAAAGTTGAAGAAGAAAAAGTTGAGATTTGGACTGACAATTATTTAAAATGGTTGCAAAAACAAGGAATCAATAAATATACTAAGCAGAACATAAAACAATATTTTAAAGAAGCAGCAATTAAAGTTTCAGATACAACAGTTGAGAAAGTAAAAATATTAGCAAATAATTAAGTTATGAGCCTTGCAACAAAAATTAATGATTTAACCATTGAATACCCAAAAGGGTCTTTCGATTTTCATTCAAATGATAAATTATCACAAATACTTAACAAAAATTCAGTTCCTAACAAACCTGGTGCATATATCATTTACGGAAAAACTCAAACAGATAGACAAGATATTATTTATATCGGTAAATCTGGCACAATGAAAACTAATGGCGAATTTGGAGACCAAATGCTTTTGGGTAGATTAAAAGCAAAACAAGATAAAATGTCAAGAGAAAAGTATTATAAAAATGTAATCAAAGAATACAATTTTAGAAGTCTGTTTTTTCAATGGTTTGTTTCATTTGACGAAAATAACAAAATCTTGCCAGCAAAATTAGAATGTGACTTAATACAAGTTTATTATAATGAAAACAAGAAATTACCATTGTTGAATAAAAAAATTTAAAGCAGGTAACAACGTATATAGTTTATGGCGGGTAAGTGTTGATAATGAGGGTTATAGCATTAAATAAAAATTGTCGAAAGTTGAAAGTTTGGTGCTCCGAAAACCGCCACAAAACCATATATTTACCGTTATGGGCAATTTGACGACGAAACATCATATTGACAAAAGCCATCGACTTAATCGAAAAACAAGAAAAGTCAGATAAAAGTTTCAAATAAGAAAAGCTCATAAACGGTCGGAATTAACGCCTAAACAGCGACCAAATATTAAATTATTTCTGAAAGTAGGCAATCAAAAATTAATTAAAATGAGTAAATTTAAATGGTTATTGCAGTAATGTTAATTATGGGAATTACTGCTTTTATGGGTTGTGAGAAAGCTATTGATAAAACAATAGCTAGTGATATTACTGCTAATACCACTAATATGCAAATGAGAACTAATGTTCCGTATTATGAAAAATTAAGTGAAAGTGCTATTGATTCTATTGGTATCTTGCATAATGAATTTGTAATTGAAATATTTAGTCATATTGATTTGAATAACTTAAATTCAGAATCTAAGGAAGTTATATTTAAAGAAGCTGTTATGAACTCAAATTTACGTGGTTCAGAAGAGGCGTGGAAGACTAATATTTTTGATTTCACATTAAACAATGAAAGTTTTATTGTTCCAGAGATTGTTGAATTATATTTGGATTCAATAAATTATTTAATCTATAATGAAGAGGAATATGCATCATACGTAGATAAGCTTAATGGGGTTAAGCAAGGAATAAACTCTATTGTGATTGATGAATACGATGCACAGCTAGTTAAGATTTCTATTAGTATTGCTATTCATTCAGGATATTTATGGTTTCCTGAAAATAAGGGAGGTAGTGGTTTTGGAGATGATATATTGTCTAATAATGATGCAATTGAATGCAAAAATGTACTTGCTGCAGATGTTGCAGGAGGTTTAGGTGGTGGTATTCAGTATTCTGTAGTTCTTGTTTTGGGAGGTCCATTTGGTTTGGGTGCATATTGTGGAGCTATTCTAGGTAGTGCTGCTTTTGGTTCTGCTTGGGCAGCTCTAGCTGGTTAATTCAAAAAATAAAGAATATGAAAAACAAGATGTTTAAATATACAATTCTAACAATAGTTTCATTGTTGTTTACCTCTGTAATATACTTATTAATGAAATCAAAATTATACGATGATTATTTTAATCTAAATAATTATATTCAGACTTTAATCAGTTTACTACCTTCTTTTCTTTTTCTTTTTCTTTACGGCTATTATATGCTAAAGAAACATGTCAATAAAGACAAGTAGTTTATTTAATAGAAAACGCAAGAAATTCTTGCGTTTTCTAATTTATCCTT
>QMPG01000668.1 GCA_003648455.1 Bacteroidota bacterium | reverse complement strand
TGAAAGTCCATACCCGAAGGTAAATCTATCATCTTTTCTTTTGTTGCACTGTACATCTGCGAATAATTTGTAAAAGTGAAATAAGAACGGTAAATAAATTTTCCTTGAGGTAATGTTTTTGCCGGAATACCATAGATTGGTGGACGTGGCAATAGTTTTTTCGTTTTAATACTATCTTGTTGGGCATAGCCAATATTTGTAGAGAAGATAATAAAAACCGAAACTATTGAAAATATAATTTTTTTCATATTTTTTTTTAATCATTTTAAGCATAAATAAACTGTACTAAAAAAACAATCATCCTGAATTTATTAGTTTAATTGTTATTATAGGATGATTGAGTTCAGCCTAAAAAGGTCTTTTTTGTCATTCCGTCCGTCAGCTGACGGATCGGAATCTTTAACTTTCATGTTATCAGTAGATTCTGAAACAAGTTCAGAATGACAAATAGGTAGATACTTGCTTTTTAGACTGGACTCATGATTGTTTTTTTTAATTTGCTATAATGAATATTTTTTTTGGTTAATCTGTAAAATAAATTTTAATCTGCTAATGATTTAATATGATTAATCATTTCATTTAGCTTATCGTCCGTTAAGGGCGTTTTACCTTTTGTAATGCCGAAATCTGTTGTATTAATATGTATAAAATTTGATATACCATGATCTTCCAGTATTTTCTTTGCACAATTTAATGGGCATCCGTCAATTATTACAATTTTATTAGTGCTTTTTTTGCATTTTTCTATTAATTTCACATCATTAATAGCAATTTTAGGTAAACAAATCATATCTGTTTGTCCCGATTCTGTAAGCATACGCGAAACTCTATCGGCATAACATCCTGTATTAGAGGCTCCTGAACAAGAAACCATTGTAATGTTTAATTTTTTATTTTCCATTTTAATTTATTTTGTTAAAGGGGTTTTTATGATTTTTCTTCAATATTTTCAACAACTTCTTCAATAAGTTTTCCGTTTTCAAAAACTTCGTCAACAAGTTCTTCCTTAGCTTTACCATCAACAATCACTTCTTTTTCTAATTTTATAACCACTTCTTCTTCAGAGATTTCAAATTTAGCAAAGTATTTATGCCATAAGCTAGCCATAGGCATTTGAAAAACCATGCAAGTAATTACTCCTAAAAGAGTTAGCGGGCCAAAAGCTGTTGCTGCCAATCCCATTGCAATAGATAAATTTTTTGTTGCCGTTCCGTAAACAAGAGGAATTGAATCAAACAAACTGAATTTTAATAATTTGTGTAAAATCCAATAAGATAGTGGATAAGCAATAAGATAATATAAAAATGCTCCTGCAACCGGCATCAATAATGTGGTTATATGGCTTATTAAAAATTCCGCTTTTATAGAAATTCCTGCAAATACAAGATAAATTGCCATTAAACTTGAAATAATACTGAAAAGGGCTTTGTAGTTTTCCATGTTTTTTTCGCCTTTTTTTCTAACAATAAGCCATCTTGTTATCATAGCTAAAATAAATGGACCAACTACAAGAATTAATATCTTATTAAACAAAGCCATAACGTTAACATTAACTTTGCTGCCTACTAACCACTTCATTCCAAAAGGAATAAGAAACAATGATACTAAAAATGTTGTTAATGTAAGAGAAACAGCTAAGCCCATATTTGCATTAAGCAACATAGACCAGTAAGTAACAAAACCTCCCGGAGGTGCAATTCCCGCTAAAATAAGTCCTGCATAAATGTGTGGCTCTTTTGCAAAGATTAATGCCAAAGGCAACATTAAAAGTGGTGCTATTATTAAAGACATAATATTACCTACAATTAATTTTTTCGGTTGCTTAAAACTTTTTAGAAAACTTCCTACTTTCATCGTTATCATTGAAGCCCAAAGCATAATAAACGCTGATGGTAGAATTAATTGTTTTAGAGTTTTTATTGCGGGTTTGTCAATATGAGGACCAACCAAAAAGCCTATACCCACAGTTATCAGAACAAGCCATATCATGTTCTTTTTAATAAATTCATTAGTCTTGCGTATCATATTATTCAATTTGTATATTTCAATTTTTTAAAATTTGCTGTTTTCTATAACAGGAAACAATATTACTCTGTATCCGAACCTTTAGAACTACTCCGAAAAGTTTTCATAGCCGTCGGCTGGCGAATTGCAATGACGAAAAACACTTTTCGGAGGTGAATCACCTTTTAATGTTTTGATATAGTCAAAATATTTTTTATCTACACTTAAAGAATATGTTAGTTAGTGCCTACACGAAAACCTGTAAAATTTTAGTTGTGCTGTCATTTAGATCCGCCAGTTGGTGGAGAAGAAATTCCATTCAACTTATATCCATTAAGTTATGAGATTTCTCCTTTCAGTCGAAATGACAATATGAACATTTTCGTACAAACACTAGTTAGCTTCTATTTCAAAGAATTTTTCTTTTGCCTTTAATTCTTTAACATCATCAACAATTTTATTAACAACATTTTGCAAATCTTCTTCTTTAAATTTTGTCGGTTGAGGATGTTTTACCAAACCAAAATCTTCGTCCATAGCATACGACAAGTCAACTTTAACACCGGCTTTTTTTAAGGTTTTTGCCACACATCTCTCTCTACAACCATCAATAACAATTTGATAATCATCATAAAGCAAAACATTGCCTGGACCTTCAACTTCAGGGTATAATGCATACGGACAACGTACAAAAGCGTTTGGAACATTGTCTCT
>QMPG01000667.1 GCA_003648455.1 Bacteroidota bacterium | reverse complement strand
TTAATTCGCTAATAATTTGATCTAAATGTTCACCGTTTTGTGGTTCTAAACCTTTTCTAATCAAAATATTGTTTAATAAAATTTGAAAATCAATACTACTTTCAAGTTTTCCTGTGTTTTCAAAATCTTCATTTTTAATTCCCGGAAACTTCTTTGTTATTATCTTAGGGTTCGTTCCTGCAACTTTCACAACAACATTTCTAAAATATTCTCGATCCTCTACTGATAAGTTTTTAATCGGTCTTATAGGTAGTGAATTAAACACTAATTCTTTCAGTCCTGTTTCATTAATCTCTATTGTTGCTCCAATTTTTTTCAAACGAAGTTCTAAATCTTCATCATAATTTATTTCATTATTTTTTACACTAATATCTTCATTACCATTATTAATTTCTTTTTTTTCCACTTTTTTTGTGCTGTCGTTTATCAGTAAAACAACCATTGAAACTAAAAATGAAATTAGTAAAATTATTATTAATGCCTTTTTCATAATATTCATATTTATTTTATCCTTAAGTTTTTGTTAACCAAATATTCATTGTTTCGTTTCTATTTCATTGGTATTATAATTTGTTTTTTTTAAAATTACTCCTAAAAAAGTGTAAACTATATTCCTTTAACGTACCGTATCCGTGTATTAACTTTCCGTTACGATATAATTCTATTTGAGATTGTTTGTTGTTATCCTTTGGTTTTATAATAAAACGGTCAATACCCGTATTAATGATATAATCATTTGATAAATAAAGCGGAATAGGTTCTGAAAACGGGGAAGCATAACCTGTATCAATAAGAAAATCGTGATTTTCAATATTTACAATATGAACGTCCGGATTTTTCATATCGGCTCCGCAGAGTCTTATATTATAACCCAACCAACTAAGAAGTTGGTTTAGATAGAAGTTGTTGGAATAGCAAGTACCCCCGAATCCGTATTTCTCAATACCATCAAGATATAGTTCAAAGTCAATCAATTGTTCTAAATTATTTCGCTTTTTGTAAAACAATTTAGAGACGTTTTCAAATGGAATCTTTGTTACTTGTGCTCTGACAATTTCTTTCAAGTATTCAAAACCTGGATTTTGCTTTTGAATCCACAGAATTTTTAAATACTTAAAAAAAAAGTCTATCATCTGATCTATACACTGTCATTTAATAATTCTTTTATTTACGACTTTATTTATTAAATTAATATAACGAAGAAAGACTTACATATCCTTGTAAGATAAAACCTATTGTAAATAATACAAATCCAAGTATTCCTGCTGTACCTTTTTGAAATTTGCTAACAATAATATTAATTATTCTCGGTGCAAAATCATACATTACTCCTAAACTAATTATCATAATGATGATTGCAGACAAATGAAAAATCTCAGTATATTTTGAAATTAACAGTACTAATGCTATTAGTATAATAAAACACATAAAAAACAAGAATCTTCTTTTTCTTAGTCTGTCTGCAACTTTAAGCAGATTATCCGTGCCGATTGCTTCCATTGATAGCAAAAATGCGCCAGAAATTTCCAAATATAATCCTATAAATGTGATGATGTAAAAGGTTGTTTTTAAATCCATATTTATCATTTCTTAATGTTCGTTAAGATACATCGTTTACAAAAGTTATAGATTAGACTTTACACTAAATTAGTTTCTAACCTTACTGATTTTCTTCATAATAATACGAATAATCAATTCCTTTCATAAATGTTTCTCTGTCATTTATTTTATCGGTTAATGCATTCTTCAACAAATTTTTTAACGGATTACTGTTTATCGGGCTTTGTTTCATTGCATCCATATAATCTCTTTTGCTTATTTTACTCCAATCAACGCATTTTTCCAAGCGTTTTTTAATATCAAATCCAACCATATACGGGTGCTTCGTCCGTTACCTTCCATAAAAGGGTGTGCAATATTCATTTCTACATATTTGTCTATAATGTTGTCAAATGTAGTTTCAGGCATTGCTTCTATTTGTTTTAATGTTTCGCCTAGAAAGCGTGATACAGCAAATTGAAAACCACCTTTTAAAATATTTATTTGTCTAATTTGTCCTGCAAAATCATATAATCCACCAAACAAATAAGCGTGAATTTGTTGTAATCCTTTCGTTGTTCCAACTTCAATACTATCAATAAAAGAACTTTCAAACAAAGCATACGCTTTTGTTTTACTTTTTCCGTCTATACTATCTTCACTATAAGTGAACCATTCTATAAACCTGTTTGCTTTTTTGCCTGGAAACTCCTTACCCAATGCAATAATCCCATTGTAATCCAACATATCTGATAAACGCTTTTTCCCATCAGGAGCAAGAATTTTCAACTGGGTAGTGGCGCTAACCACTTGACTGTTTTCTTTCTTTAATTTGGCTTTAAGATATTTCCAATAGTTACGAGTTTTAGTATAATCATCTTGATCGGTCAGCACAGCAACAATATCCAAAACTGAAAACCACCACTTTGAGTTTTTTTCGTCCCAAATGGCACGAACTTCTCTGTCATCAAAAAAACGTATGGATATTTTTTCTTTACTCATATTTTTATTTTACTCTTAAAAACTTAATATGCTTTTCATATCTTTTGCTTGCCCACAACGGCAGTCCGTCTAAAAACCAGCTATTGCAGCTAATTTTCTGGTAAATATAAGCTGATTTACGTGATGATCAAAACAAAGCGGGTAAATATTGGAATCCAAAACGGATGTCTTAAAACGTT
>QMPG01000666.1 GCA_003648455.1 Bacteroidota bacterium | reverse complement strand
GGCAGTGAAAGTTGAACTACCGCTTAAACCGGAAATACCCAATCGTGCAAAAACAGACCCTGTACCAATTGGGAACACAAAATCTTGATTACCGATTTTTTTCACAGGTCCATCAACATAAGATGTACTTGTAACCGGCGATGGTAAAACAGTAGCACCATCGGCAATAGTTAATATATGAGAAGAACTTGTTTCTACCAAACCATCGGTAAGTGTAAGTATATGATTAACAACGATTTCACCACCCAATAAAATTGCAGTTGTAGCAGACAAGTTATTAATCACTAGATTATAAAATGTTTCAGATTTATTAATATACTGAGATTCAGTACCGGTAAAATTAACTGTACTTGTTCCTGAGCTAAAAGTACCTGAACCATACCAGTCTTTTTTAGCTACAATGGTTTTATCAGAAGCATTAAGTGTACTGTTTATAATAATATCTCCATTTGCCGTAATATTATTATTTAAAGATTTTGTGCCTGTGCCGGCAATTACAAGTTTATTAAATGTTTCACCTGAAGCATTTGTGATACTTTGAGCAGCACCATCGAAAGTTACAGTTGCACTACCACAGTTAAAGGTATCTGAATTTGACCAATTACCGCCTACAGTAATGTTATGTGTAGCTTCTTTTACTGTTAATGTTCCTTTAGATATTGTAAAATCATTATCAACATCAATACTACTTTGCGTTGAGAATATTGCATTACCTGTTCCACTACCACTATTTATTTCTAAATTATAAAAAGGAGCTCCACCAGCATCAATATTTTTATTATCAGTAGCTGTTAAAATTACAGTTGAATTACCACCATGAGTAAACGTACTGGAATTTGCCCATTGCCCTGCGACTTCAACAGTAGAAGATGAATTTGTTGATATAATAAGGGAACCTCCAATAGTCATGTCTCCGTCAAGGTTAAAATTTTTATCGCCTCCAATTGTGAAAGATGCTCCTTCATAAATAGTAATATTTTTTGCTGAAGTGTCTGTACCAGCATTTAAAACAGGATAAATATTAGAACCTGCGCTAACATCAGGAATAAAAACATTTGTGGTGATAGAGGGAACTCCATTACCGCCACCTAAATCATCCCAATTCGAAGCTAAATCCCAGCGAGTATCAGTATTACCTGTCCACCACAATGTAGGGTCGGTATACGACCATGTAACAGCACCACCATGTGATGTTCCATCATCATCTTCAAAATAATAACTTGCAACTAAACCTTGAGCATCTTTTAAATTAAAAATTCCTGTTGTTGATGCTTCATCTCTTTTCACATTATATGTTGCACCATTGTTAAAATAGGTATTAACAACTTTCAAAGTATCAACAGTAAAATCATTTTCCAATAATAAATACCTACCACTTGAAGCTCCATTTGCAAAAGCACCATCTGAAAAATTATTAACAGCTTCATCAATTAAAGCTCCTGATTTTAGCCAAATACCGGTAGCATCCATATATTCGAAAACATAATGCTTAGCATATATTTTACCACCATTACTAACTGAAAATGAATATCTTCCTGAATTTTGATGAGTTATTACACCAGGGTGATTTTGAGAACCGATTGCTTTAAATTCACCTCCACTAAAAACATCTAAAGAAGCATTGTCTCCCATTTTAAGATTTGCATCATCGTTAACATATAATGTCCCGGAAATTGACAAGTCGTCAGAGCCGGCACCATCACCAAAATTAAATGTGTTGCCATTTAAGTTAAATGTACCTGATGTTAAATCAAAATTACGACTTATGTTAAATTCACTACCGGTTAGATTATAAGTACCTGAAGTAATTTCAACATCATAATAAACAGAAGAGCCCGGGTAAAATGAATTTGTTCCGCTTGAATTTAGGATTAATTTACCTGATTGAGCTGTAAATGTATCATAGTTAATAAAATCGCCTTTAACGGTAAGAGTTCTATTACTACTTGTTACATCGAAACTACCGGAATTAATTATAAAATTACCATTAGTTGTAAGGTCTCGTGATGTTTGAAGTGACCCGCTTACATTAATAGTTAAGTTATTGAATGGTGAATTATAATTATCAACAGTTTTAACACCGGTACCGTTAAAAACAACAGTACCTGAACCGGGTGTAAACAAACCATTATTATCAAGAGTCCAACTACCGGCTACAGATAATGTATCGTTGTCGGTTGTCATTGTTAAATTGCCATTAATATTTATGTCTCCTGCAACTTCGAGACCAACCTTTGTGGCAGAACTAATGTTTAAAGTTAAATACGCACCGTTATCAATTGTAATTGACCCTGCTTGAGCCCCCGAAGATGTTATTTCAGGGAAATTTGTAGTTTGTGGAATAACAACATCTTCATCAGTTGTTGGTACTTTATTGGGACCAATATCAGCACTCCAGTTACTAGCCTTAAACCAATCTTGGTCGGTGGCACCTGTCCAAGTTAAAGTTACAGCACCTGTCCAATGAATTAAATTATAAGAATCATTATCGTAATCTTCGCCGGATAGAGATCCTTTAGCATCGTAGAAATACAAATCGCCTGCAGTAGAAGTTGTTTTTGAAACATTGTAAGTACCATAACCCGGATTAACAGGAAATGAAACGTTATAGATACTGTCGGAAGCACTAAATATTTGAGTATTTTCAATTTGCAAACAAGTACCTCCCGAATAAGGATGTGTAAATGTACCATTACTGAAGTTATCAGTAGCATCAATTATTGC
>QMPG01000665.1 GCA_003648455.1 Bacteroidota bacterium | reverse complement strand
CTACTTAATAAGAGTTGATTTTGGTTTCTCGTTTTGGTAAGTTTCAATTAAAATTGCACGCTGTATGTTGTCATCATAGTTAAGAGTCCATTCGTTATTGTTTAAAAGGTTTTTGTAAGCAGTACTGCCAATATATTTGCTTCTCGAAAGGCTTATTACAACTCCATTAATTGACCAACGATAGAATTCATATTGATAATCTGAGTTTTCTGACCATTTTTTCATAGGACTGTATTCGGGTTTGAAATGTAGTTTGTTATTTACAACTTTTATAATATCGTTAATTTTGTTGTTAGATATATTATGACGTTCAATTGAATAGATAATATTATATCCAATTATTTTGAATTTAACATCAGGATTTTCAATTAATTCACAATCTTCAATAGTGTAATTTTTATAATTATAAATTCCTTTTGTTTTTAATATAGTTCTATCTACTTGATCTCCAATTGCAAAACCCGACATAAGAAAATTTACACGCTTAAAGTTATTTGTTTCAATAAAATGTATGTTTTTGTTTTTTGAAGAACAAATAATGGGAAAGTTGTTATGATATAAAATAAGTTTTGGTTCATTATTTATATATTTTAAATCGTAAATAACGTTATTCTCAACTATTGAATCATGGGTAATGTGATAATTCATGCTGTCGTCATATTCGCCAACGTCAACTATCGTTTTATAGCTAATTGTAGAATCTGTTATATTAGCAGGGAATAATAAAGTGTCATCAACCATTTTATTTTGAGATGCATCAAACCGTTTTGTTGAAATACTAGAATCGTTTCTGAAAATTGGCTCATTATTAATATACCAGATATTATTTTTAAAATATTTATAATTTTTAATACTCGTAGAGTTTTTACATGAAATCGTTAGAATAATGATAAATAATAAATAGATATATTTTTGCATTTTATTTGAATTTTTATTTTGCAATATACAAAAAATGTATTTAAAATTATTAATAAAAAATTGTAATTTAATTTTAAAGAATTTTGTTTTTTTTATTTATCTTTGCAACTCAAAATTGGCCCCGTAGCATAATTGGATAGTGCACCTGACTACGGATCAGGAGGTTGGGGATTCGAATTCCTCCGGGGTCACAAAGGCAAGTTAGGTTTTTCTTAATTTGCTTTTTTTATTTTGAATATTCAACACATGAGACTACTCCGAAAAGTCTTCATAACCGTTATTGCGAGGGCGAAGCCCGAAGCAATATGTTGATAATCAAGATACAGAGATTACTTCTCCGTGGACTCATACATTTATTTTTTAATTATTTTATCATGAGTATATCAAATAACATTAATCAAATTTTAAACCAAATTCCTAATAAAGTTAAGCTTGTTGCTGTTTCAAAAACAAAACCCATAGAAGATATTCAAGAAGCTTATAATGGTAATTATAAAATATTTGGTGAAAATAAAGTTCAAGAATTAGTAGAAAAGTACGAAGCTTTACCTAAAGATATTGAGTGGCACATGATTGGACATCTGCAATCTAACAAAGTTAAGTATATTGCCTCTTTTGTGTATTTAATTCACGCTGTTGATAATTTTAAATTATTAAAAACAATTAATAAAGAGGCTTTAAAAAATAACAGAACAATTAATTGTTTGTTGCAAATTCATATAGCAAAAGAAGAAACAAAGTTTGGATTTTCTTTTGATGAGATAAAACAAATGCTTGATAGTGATGAATACAAGGACTTAGAAAATATTAATATTATTGGTGTAATGGGAATGGCTACTTTTACTGACGATAAGGAGATTGTTGCTTCTGAATTTCAATATTTAAATGATTGTTTTAAAGAGTTGAAAAAAACATACTTTTTCAATAGTCCTGATTTTAAAGAATTATCAATGGGTATGTCGGGCGATTATAAAATTGCTATTGAAAAAGGAAGTACAATTATTAGAGTTGGAAGCTCAATATTTGGCGAAAGAAATTATCAAGTTTAAAATATTAAATTACGAATTTAAGATTATTATTAATCAGAAATTATTTCTTGAAAAAGTTTAATTAATTCATTTAACAGCATTTGTTTTTCCTTATTTTTTTCATTTTTAAGACTTATGTCTATTTTTTCTAGCTCAGGAATTATTATATCCTTACTAATATTATCCTGCATATTTTCAATTACGGTAAATGCTTCGAATGCTAAGCTAAAATCGGATTTAATTATTTGGTCGACGAAAATATTTATGTCTTTGCTGTAATCTAAGCCTGACTGCCAACACGATGATATTAAAGTATGTTTTATATTAGAGAATTGCTCATTTTTTATTGCTTCAATAATGTGAGGAACAGCTTTGTTGTCTTTTAAATCGTTTAATATATTTGTTGTAGTTTTTTTTATATCATTGCTATTTGTATTGTTTAATAAATAAATCAATTCGGGAAGTATTGCAGTACTGCCTTTTTCCCTGATTTGTTTTACAGTATTTAATACTGTGTTTTCATCCTTTGATTTAATACCTTTAATTAATTCAGCAATTTTCTTTTTATCTTCCATCATTATAATTTTTGGACTGCAAAGCTATAAAATATACTTAAGAGATAAAAGTTCATAAAGTAGAAAATTTATAAAGTTTAACCATTTAACCATTTAACATTTTTTTGTTAAACACAAAAATGCAGCATATCCTAAAATGTTAATTTTGAGCGGTCGTGTCGTAATTTATATATGATAAATATTGCCACCAATATTGTCAAATTT
>QMPG01000664.1 GCA_003648455.1 Bacteroidota bacterium | reverse complement strand
CATCCCAAATAATTTGTTGATTTGTTGATTTGTTGATTTGGAGATTTGAAAAAGTTTTCACTTTCTGTCCTTTTAAATTATAAATTTCGAGTTTTGTTTGTTCGTTTTGTTTGTTTTGTTCGTTGCTTAATGAAAAAGAAATAGTAGTAGTTGGATTGAAAGGATTGGGGTAGTTACCTATCAGAGTAGTAATTGCAGGTAAAACTATATCTTCCGGAGTAGCAGTAATCATGTTGAAATTCTGGTTTTGAACAGTTTCTCCATTATTTACAATTATTCCAGAAATAGTATCAGAGCCATAACCATTAAGATAGGCATTTAAGTTATAAGTTCCTGCTTTTAAATCTAATTGATAGTTACCATTTGAATTGGGTCTGGTCTTATAATAATTAGTACGGACTGAAACTTCCTCAACATTTTCATTATCTTCATCAATTTGAACACTACCGGAAATTGTCCCATAATTTTGAGAAGCAGCGATAGCTTCAATACAGAAATTAAAATCAAGATTTGTTCCCAACTCTACCCAGTAATTAGCTCTAATATAAGCACCTTTACCTGAAACTCGAGGTCCAGCATCATAATAAGCAAAATCACCATTTAAAGAATGAACTTTATATCCAACATAATAATCTTTATTTAACGAAATAGGAATAAAACAATCCAAAACTATTTCAACCCATTCACCTTTATTAAAATTTGTAATCTGTTTTTCAGAAATTAAAGTATTCTCTTCCCAAATTTGACCAAATAATTCACCTTCATCAGAATTTATTGGAGATTTAAATCTAACTTTAGAAAATATATCATTATTGAAATCAATCAGCTCATCCGGTGTGAAGCGAATTCCACAAGAGAGAGAATAATCTGGAATCAAAGTCCATATTCCAATTGCATCATTTGAATAGGAAAGAGAAATATTACCCACATATTCTTCCAAATCAAAATCAATAGTCTGATTTTCCGATGTGATCGTAACATTTTTTGTTTGAAAATAATTTCCGGATAAACTGGCAGTTGCAACATAATTTCCCGGTAATACATCCGGTATCGAATAGTTCCCTTGTGAATTTGAAATACCTGAATAAATAATTTCATTATTTTGATAAAGATTGATCATACAGTTCTCAGGAGTTATTGGAGCATTAACAGTTCCGGTTACAGCATCAAAATTATTCAAATTAAATTGGATAAAATGATTATATTCGTCTAAATAAACTTCTTGAGATTGATAATAAATTCTATCTAAAATTGCAGTAGCTAGATAATTTCCTTCCAATACGGAAGGAATCTCAAAGCTTCCATTAGAAGCTGAGACATAACATTCATAATTATATTCGCCTTCTAAAGTGATATAAGTTCCTATTGGAGATGCTCCTACCAAATCAATATCTCCCTGAACATTAATAGGAATATCTCCAGCTTCAATATTAATTACTGCTCCTGATACTATTGAATAATTATAAGGCATACCTTCGGGTAATAGATACCAGCAAGTATTATTAGAAGTTCCCCAACCATAATTAAGATGATAATAATTATCAGTATTATAACCATCACATATAATTGCATGACCATCATTATAACCAGCAGTATAAATCGTTATTTCAGCAGGTCTCATTGAAATCATTTCATTACTTAATTGTTCGTAAAAATAATTTCCATAATTATCGATCCATTCAGCAGAATAGAAATCGAATTTATTTAGAAGTGCATCAGCAACATTAGATGTCCATGCTCCGGATCCTTCCGAGTCATAATTCATTTGAATAGAAATTCCACAAGCAAAAGAAAGAGCACCTTTATCTTGTCCTGTTAGTGGAATATCATTATTATAATGGTTTCTTAGAGTATCCAAATAGACATTTAATTCAGGAAAAGATGGGAAATCCCTTTCTTCGTGGTCATTATCAATGTGGATATAAGGATAACTATTACCGCAATAATAATCATCGTAATCAGAAAAAGAGATAGTGCCGATATATTTGTGGAAGTCAACAATCATCGCCATTGCCGTGGCAACACATCCTACTACGGAACGCTGACCACTGTTATCAATTGGACAAAATTGATTAAATACACCAGATTGCCCCCATTTTGTTTCAACCCAGCCATCTGTAGTAGTTGAGCCGGCAGAAGGCCATTGTTGAAAATCTCTTTCCAACCACTTATTTTGTAAGATATCATCCCATTTCTTTTTATTTTCTAATGCTTGTTTATGATTTGACTGATAAAAATCTTCCTTTAAACTTATATCTCTTTCTAACATTTGAAAAATTAAATTCTCATCATAATTATTTTGCTCTAATTGGTTAGTAAAAGAATAAGCGATTATCGGGTAAATTTCATTATTTGCACTAACAATTACAAATCCATTTGGTTCAAGATTAAAAACATAGGCAATAGTTTGTTTTGAAGTTACAATTTCATATTTGTCAGATACAGTTAGATTTTGCATTTTGTGATTAAGAAAATTTATAGCAATCTTCTGAGCTGTATCAAATTTCTGAAAGGAAGCAAATAAAAATCCAAAAATTGATAGTATTATTAAAACAAATGTTACTTTTTTCATGATAATTTAGTTTTAGATTTATGCCTGCAACTATTTGTAGAAAAATTTTAATAAATCATTAAGGACATTTATCACCAATCTTTTATGCAAAAATTGAAATTTAGTGAGATGATATTCATAAAAACATCAGAAATCAATGTTAAAAGGCACATAGAGTTAT
>QMPG01000663.1 GCA_003648455.1 Bacteroidota bacterium | reverse complement strand
CTGTAATCTTCTATTGAGCTTATTGCATCATCATTAATATCATCAAGTATTTCATTTGGGGAAGGTAATTTTCCTTTCTTATATATAGGTACTCTGTTAAGTTTATTATGAAATGATTTTATACTCTCCATAGATTTGATCATTGACTCTAAAGTCTTTTTAAAAGCATTTACAGAGCTTTCAAATCTACCAACTAATAATCTCCGCATGAATTTTGCTAAGTTTCTTTGAGCAACACCAATAGATTCCACATCAGCATGTTTATTTGTAATACTCTTTTTAAATTTATCAAGATCGATAATATAATTTGCCGGTTTGTATCTGGCTCCGATGAATCCTTTGTCCTCTTCTTCAGTTGCAATAAGTTCTAAAGTAGATTTGTAAAGAGTTGCAAGATCACCTAAATAATATTCTTTAAGGATAGGTGATTCAGCAAATATATATTTGAATCCTTGTTTTTTCATGTCCTTTCTATAAACATCAATTTTATCAAGATCAATTCGAGATCTCCTGATAATAATAGGTTCCATAATAAAACGTATCCTTTTTGCCAAATTATCTACACGTTTTTTTAGTATCTTTTCATCAATTGTTTTATCTCTTCTTTTTTTATTTATATCTTTATATTCTTTAACCATTTCCCTGAATTTGTATGAAAGATTGTCTACTGTTCTGATCGTTGATCTTGATGGAATCTGAAATAGGCTGATCATGGAGAATACGTCTTGTGGTCGGTTATTGAATGGAGTTGCAGTAAGAAGTACTACTTTATTTCCCTGACATAATTGATGTAGCTTTAGATAATCATCAGTATCTTCATTACGGAATTTGTGAGCTTCATCTACAATTATCAATATTTCTTCATCATTCCATACATTATGTAAATGATCTAAAGCCTTATGAATAGAACCTGTGCCAAAAACAACAGCATTGAAATCAAATATCGTCCTGTACTCTTTATCCCATTGATCGTGTAAATGTGGTGGTGCAATAATAATAACCTTTTTACGCATGTTATAAGCTATTGCAGAAGCGATAATACTTTTCCCTAATCCAACCACATCAGAAATTAAAACACCATTGTGTTCATCAATTATCATCAGTGCTTTTTTAATTGCATCCAGTTGGTATTTCAGATTAAAGAATTTGCCTTTAGTTATCTGTGATGGAAATTTAATCTCTTGTTCAGTTTCAATAGAAAAATATTCTGTTAATACTCTTACATAAAACAGATATGGTTTATAGAGTTTCTCATACCAAATGTTTTCAATAACTTCTTCAGTGAAATTTAGTATATTATCTTTTGTCACAATATCAATTGCGGTACTCCATAATTCATCAAAGATCTTTTTTCCTTTTTCATATTCATCATACAAAATAACATTGATCTCATGCTGTCCTTTCAAACCGGAAAGAGTAAGATTACTGGAACCCGTTATCATGGTACCTGGCTGTAAACCCATCTGTGAATATTCATCTTTGTGTTCAAACAGATATAGTTTTGAATGATTGGGGTGTGCAGTTTTTTTTATCTCTAAAGTCCCATCATTGATCTTCTTTAGGAATATCTCAAATGCTTCAATTCGTTTAGCAGAATCGAAAAAATCAGTATCGTTAAAGATATCAACAAACGATTTATAATAATTCTTCCGGACATCTAATCTGGATTGATCTAATTCCTGAAGGACATAATATTCTTTTATATTATTGGATAGATCTTTTTCAATGTTTAAACCAACAAGAATCTTCAGATTCTTATCACCTATCTGCTGATATATTTCTTCGAATCCTGAAAAATAGAAATATCCGACAAGAAATAATAGGTTCTGTGAACTGGGTAATATTTTATTCAAAATCTCAGAAAGAAACTCAGTCTGATTTGTAATTAACTTTGCCATGAATACATCCTTTTTTTTCTCAATACTATTTATTTGCAATAATCTTTAAAGTTAAATTTTATAATCCTTTAAGATATATTGGCATTCTCAAAATCACTCCCAGTTTAATAAAAGCTATTTTCCTTCATTTTATATTATGGCACACTTAGTTTCGTGTAAATTTTCTAAAGATTGAAATTGTTAGGAAGGCAACTAAAAAAATACCTAAAAAACCTTCGACGCCTGCAATATACCTTGAAAGCCAATGCAATGGTGAGATATCACCATAACCTATTGTTAAAAAAGTAACAACACTGAAATAAAGATAATTCCAAATTGATCCAATTTCTTGATTGAACATGAAACCTTTTGTATTAATTAAAACGAAATTTACCTTATCAAATATTCCGTAAAGTATTGCATTGAAAATCAATACAAAAAAAATGCTAATTGTAATTCTTTCAGGTTTGGTTCCGAATTTACCTGAAATATCGAATAAATAATAAAAGGGTTTAATATACCATTTAGAAAGTTTACCTGATAATTTCATAAATTCAACCCAAGCAGAATCTTCATTCTCGAACTCACCATTTTTTTTGTAAGAATCGCACAGTAATTTGGCTTGATCTTTCTTGTTTTTCAATATTTTCTTTTTATCATCATTTTTTAAAAAACCAGTATGGTCGAATTTGTTTTTAAGTAATGTGAAATTATTAGGAATTAAAAATAAATGATCTAATATTTTTGTATTTAACAAAAAAACTTTATCGATATTAGTTGTATCAATATTTGTGATTTTATTTAATATAGCACTACTGTCCTGTTATAAGTCGAATAGTATCAATTGTTTAGAGTT
>QMPG01000662.1 GCA_003648455.1 Bacteroidota bacterium | reverse complement strand
ATAATAATGGGGACATTTAGTAAATCTTTTGCTTCTCTCGGTGGTTTTGTTGCAAGTGATAAAGACACTATTAATTATATTAAACATAACGCAAGAGCATTACTTTTTAGTGCTGGAATACCACCCGCATCGGCAGCAACCGTTTTAAAGGCATTAGAAATAATAAAAAATGAACCATACAGAATTGAAAAATTATGGGAAAACACAAAATATGCAAAAAAATGTTTGACCGATGCTGATTTTGAAATAGGTAACAGTGAAACCCCAATAATTCCTATATTTGTAGGAGAAGATATTAGAACTTATGCTTTTGCTAGTACATTAATTAAAAATGGAGTGTATGTTAATCCTGTTGTTCATCCTGGGGTAGAAGAAAGAAAAGGAATTTTGCGTTTTTCACTGATGGCAACACATACATTTGACCAAATAAATCAAGCTGTTGATATGTTAATTAAAAGTCGCAAACATGTAGAAACTTTATCATTAAAAAACTTTCAATATGAGTAAAATAGAAATAAAAGAGGTTAAATCTAAATCAGATTTAAATAAGTTTATTGCTTTTCCAAATAAATTGTATAAAGGAAATAAATACAGAGTACCACAACTTAATGCATTTGAAAAATCAACACTATCGCCGAAAAAAAATCCGGCTTTTGATTTTTGCGAAGCAAAATATTGGTTGGCATATAAAAATGGAAAAATTGTAGGCCGAATTGCAGGAATTATCAATCATAAGTCCAACGAAATTTGGAAAGAAAAATATGTACGCTTTGGCTGGATTGATTTTATTGATGATTATGATGTTTCGGCTGCACTAATTAAAACGGTAGAAGATTGGGCAAAATCGCTCAATATGGAAGCAGTTCATGGACCTTTGGGCTTTTCAGATCTTGACTTGGAAGGAATGTTGGTAGAAGGCTTTAGCGAGATTAGCACACAAGCCGAAATTTATAATTATCCTTACTATCCTGTTCATCTTGAGAAAATAGGGTATATTAAAGATGTAGATTGGATACAATTGAAATTTAATTTACCCAAAAATGTTCCCGAAAAAATTATCCGTGTTGCCGAGATTGTCAAAAAAAAATATAATTTAAAATTACTTAAGGTAAAAAAAGCAAAGGAAATATTACCCTATGTTAAAAGCATGTTTAATACTTTGAACGAATCGTATGAAAATTTATATGGATTTGTTCCATTGTCAGAAAAGCAAATATCATACTATACCAAACAATATTTTTCTATGGTAAATCCTAAATATGTCGGTTTTGTTATTGATGAGAAAGATGAAGTAATCGCTTTTGGGCTAAGTTTCTTTTCACTATCAAAAGCCTTGATGAAAGCCAAAGGAAAACTCTTTCCCTTTGGTTTTATACCTATTTTAAAAGCAATGAAAAAAAACGATACTATTGATTTGCTATTACATGCCGTTAAGCCCAAATATCAAAACAAAGGTATTCCCGCTATTTTTTATGCAGATATGACACAAGCCTGTATTGATGATGGAATAAAAACAGCCATTACGAGTCATATTTTAGAAGATAACAAACCCTCTTTGCAAATGTTTAATGCTTTTGATACACAGCAATATTTAAGACATAGAATTTATGTAAAAAAAAATATATAGTAAATGAAAAAAGTACTTATAACGGGAGCCAGTGGATTTATCGGTAGTTTTTTGGTAGAAGAAGCTCTAAAAGAAGGTTACGATGTTTATGCCGGTATTCGTGAGTCTAGCAATTTAAGGTATTTGACGAATCCTAAAATAAATTATGTATATATTGACTTTTCAAACAAAGAGTCGTTAAAAAAACAACTGGTAAAGATAGACAAGTTTGATTTTATAATACATTGTGCAGGCGTTACCAAAACTTGTAATAAGAAACTATTTGATATTGTAAATTATCAATATACAAAAAATCTTATTGATGCATTACTTGAAACCTCAAAGGTTCCCGAAAAATTTATTTTTGTAAGTAGCCTAGCGGCATACGGACCCGGACAAAAAGATGTAGAACCAATTAAACTAACAGATACACCAAAACCTGTTTCTTATTATGGGAAAAGCAAATTAAAAACAGAACAATACATTAAATCTTTAAAAGATTTTCCTTATTTGATATTTCGCCCAACAGGTGTTTACGGACCAAGAGAGAAAGATTATTATGTAATGTATAAAAGTATTAAGCAAGGGATAGAAACCTATATAAATACTAAAAAACAGCTTATTTCTTTTATATATGTTAAAGATTTATCACGATTGATAGTAGGTGCTCTAAATTCAGAAATAATAAACAAGTCATATTTCGTATCCGATTTAAAAGAATATACTGCACAAGAGTTTAATTGGTTAATAAAAAAGAAACTGATTAAAAAAACAATTAGTTTAGTTTTCCCCGGTTTTTTAGTTAAAATATTGGCTTTTATTAATGAGAAAGTTTCATGTTTATTCTCAAGCAAAATACCAACTTTAAATACTGAAAAATTTAAAGAGATAAGTCAAAAAAATTGGCTTTGCGATAGTTCAGCTTTAGTAAAAGATTTCAATTTTAAACCTGAATATAATTTATCTAAAGGTTTAGACGAAACATTACAATGGTATAAAAAAGAAAATCTTTTATAAAATGAAAAATGTATTAAGTATATTATTTATTACAATAATATTTCCAATGGTATTATTCTCACAAAATGAAAAATATCCAATACCAAAAAAAACAGATGTTTTGCTTTTTTAT
>QMPG01000661.1 GCA_003648455.1 Bacteroidota bacterium | reverse complement strand
GTTTGATAGCTTCATGGGAAGCCCATAGCAAGGCGGCACAGTCCAACTATATTTTATCAATCATCTCCTCTTCACCACATTAATCAAAATTTATTGGTAAACAAAATGTATTTTTACTATCTTTGGCAGCATTATGAGGAAACAATTGATAAAATACTTTACGTTGTGTGCAAGCAAAAGAAACGAGACAGAATGACAAATTTGTTATAAGGAAATAAAGAAATAGAAAGCCCCCGCACAAATTGCACATTTAGTTTTTTTGCTAATGCACAAAATACCAACCCCAAAAAACTAAAAGAGCTATTTTTTGCCAACGCTCAAAAAAGACTAACATTTTAGTCTTGACTTAAATAAATTTGTCTATTTTTGTCAAATCAAAATTAGTCATATGCAAACATTCGGAGAAATAATAAAAACAGAAAGAGAAAAGAAAGGACTTTTTCTTAGACAAGTTGCAAGTGCTTTGGAAGTCGACCAAGCACTAATAAGTAAATTTGAAAAAGGAGATAGAAAGCCATCGAAAGAACAAGTTGAAAAATTTGCTGACTTTTTCGAACTTAACAAAGATGAATTAATAACAGCTTGGTTAAGTGACAGGATTGTTTACACAATTCAAGGTGAAAAAAATGCTGAAAAAGCATTGAAAGTTGCAGAAAGAAAAATTAAATATTTAAAATCTTACCCAGTTCAAAACTAACTATGCGAACATTAACAATCGATACAGAAAACACAAGCGAAGTTAAGGAACCTCAATTGGCAGTAAAATTCTATCCCAAATCAAAAACCAAACAGAAAGAGCAAAAGGGAAAATCTACCTTAAATATGCTTTCATTATTTTCAGGTTGTGGTGGAATGGATTTAGGTTTTGAGGGAGATTTTTCAGTTTTAAAATCATCAGTAAACGAAATTTTGAATCCTAATTTTATAAGTCAAGAACTTGACAATAACTTTGTAAAACTCTCAAAAACACGTTTTAAAACAGTTTTTGCAAACGACATTTTAAAAGATGCAAGAAATGCTTGGGTTAACTACTTTTCTAAAAGAGGACATAACGCAGAAGATTTCCAAACAGATAGCATTGTCGATTTGGTAAAACTGCATCAAAGTGGAACAAAGGTTTTCCCAAAAGATATTGACATTGTAACTGGTGGTTTTCCTTGTCAAGATTTTAGTATTGCTGGAAAAAGAAACGGTTTTGATTCACACAAAAATCATAAAGGTGATTTCAATACAGAAAATACAGCAACCGAAGAAACTCGCGGTAAGCTTTATATTTGGATGAAACAGGTTATTGAAATAACTCAGCCAAATATTTTCATTGCAGAAAATGTAAAAGGCTTGGTTAACCTATCAAATGTAAAAGATATTATTCAAAGTGATTTTTCTTCTGCTGGAGATAATGGATATTTAGTTTTAAATCCTCGTGTTTTACACGCAGCAGATTATGGTGTGCCTCAATCAAGAGAACGGATTTTCTTTGTTGGAATAAAAAAATCTGCATTGAAAAAATCCGCACTTGAGCAATTAGGAAAAGAAATTATTTCAGATAAATACAATCCGTATCCAAAACCAACACATGCTTACACAACAGATGGAGCAGATTTAAAGCGTCACGTAGATTTAAAAGAGCTTTTCGCTAATATTAAAGAGCCTGAAAAATCAAAAGATTTATCTCAACAATTTTACTCGAAAGCAAAATTTATGGGTAAACATTGCCAAGGTCAAATAGAAATAAAACCAGATGGAATTAGCCCAACGATTAGGGCAGAACATCACGGAAATATAGAGTTTAGAAGATTGTCGAAAAAGAATGGAGGAGTATTAACAGAAGAACTTTTCAAAGGTCTCAAAGAAAGACGTTTGACACCAAGAGAATGTGCTTTAATTCAAACTTTTCCGCCTGATTATGAATTTGTAATTGCAAACAAACAAGGTCGTAAAGGTTCATATTTGGTAAGTCCTTCAAAAGCGTATAAAGTAATTGGAAATGCTGTTCCGCCATTACTTGCTTACAATTTAGCAAAGAGAATAGAAGATGTTTGGGATTTATATTTTAAAAAATAATGGTAGTATCAGTTAATTCAGAACCACATAAAAGTGAGTTCAACGCTTTGTTAAATTCGACAATTAAAGAATTAAACGCTCACGCAAAGAAATCACCCAAAAAGATTGAGCAATTAAGAGGCAATAAATTAGAGCCATATGTTGGCAATGTAATGACTGAATTGGCAGTTGGAACAGCTTTTGAAAATTCAATTGAAGTAATTGGAGGGCAAAAATTTCCGGACATAGTTGCTAAAAAGTTTTATGGTATTGAAGTTAAAACAACAACGCAGAATCATTGGAAAACGACAGGGAATAGCGTTTTAGAATCTACGAGAATAGATGATGTTGAGCGAATTTTTATGCTTTTTGGAAAACTTGGAAAACCGATTGAATTTAAATGTCGAGCTTACGAAGAGTGTTTATCCGAAGTTGTTGTTACGCATTCACCAAGATATTTAATCGATATGAACTTGGAAGAAGGCAAAACTATTTTTGATAAAATCAATACATCCTACGATACTTTACGGCAAAATAAAAATCAGATTAAATCTATTACGGATTACTACAAAAGTAAATTAAAACCTGGACAAGATTTATGGTGGATTCAAGACGCCGAAAAAGCAAGCAACCTTGTTATCAATATTTGGAACAACCTATCTTCTAAAGAGCAAAACGATTTTGTAAATAAAGCAATGG
>QMPG01000660.1 GCA_003648455.1 Bacteroidota bacterium | reverse complement strand
ATATTGGTGTTGTTACAATATCTCGGTCGATATTTTCAGGTTTCTTTTTTATTAGAATATCACTGTTTTCAATGCTTAATTGTTCTCCGAGAAATATTTCATAGATATTACTTAAAATGTCTGATGAGAATACTGAAAATGAATAACTGCTTTCGGGAAAATACAGATGCTCAATGATAGTCCAAAAAGCAGAACTATTACTTGATATAATTTCCTTTGTTAAAGGATGATTAAAAAGTCCTGCATTATATTTTCTGTCAGCTTCCTTAAATTTTTTGATTAATGAGTTAAAATCGTTTTTGTCTGCAAAATTTAGTAGTGTTTTGTAAGTTTCTAAATTTCTATCCTCACAAACTCGTAAAAATATGATGCTGTTTATGTACGATTGAACAATATCGTTAAGTTCTTCAATTGAAATTTCTGGTTTGTGTGAGTAAATTTCTTTGCCAAGAATGATTCTCCAATCATTTATTTGTGATAAGAATAGGCTGTCAACACTCGATAATTTCAGTTGTTCTTCAATGTCTTTCCAAGTCTCGTCAAATTCTCCACTGTAAACTACTTGATAGCTTAACTGTTTTTTAATTTCTTCAAAAGCAGATTCGTATTCTGTATAGTGATAAAGATTTATGCGTGATTTTGTTACTAAATCATCTTTTTCAACTTTTTGTGAGCAATCGTAGATTGCTAAATATTCAAAATTCGACAAAACTGATATTTTTAATTTTGCAGTAAATCCATATCTACGAACCTGCTTTGCAGGTTCGTTATCCTTTTCAATTTTTACATTTGGCTTTTTTGCTTCTAAAAAGAATTTTCGTTCAGAGAAAAGTCTAAAAGTATAATCTGGTTTTTTTGTATTTGCAGTTGCATCTGCTTTCAATCCCTCTTCTAATAAAACTTCACGTTCATTAGTTGGTTTTCCTTCCGAATTTTTAATATCCCATCCAAGAAGTTCAAAAAACGGGTCTAAAAAGTCTGTTCTGAGTTGCGTTTCGTTATAATCTGCTTTCAGATAAGTTTCTCTGTTTAAATGATATTTATTAACAAGGTCTTTAACAGTCATAATTATTAAATATTAAGGGAACCTTGTTTAAATTTTTTATTTCTCAGGTATTGAATTTTTTCTTCTGCTACTTTCAATATTTCGTTAGGATTTTCTTCTTCTATTAGTTGATATGCCACTTTGTCGCTAAAAAAAATCAATCCTAATATTTTTTCATCCTCATTAAATAACTCAGCAAGTAATGGTAACATTTCTTTGTTTGCAGTTCTTTCTCCTCTTTCTATTTTGCTGAGCGTTGAAGGGTCAAGATCTAATACAGAAGCAACTTTTCTAAGAGGTAGTTTGTGTTCCTCTCTTAATTTTTTTATATACTCTCCAAATGATTCTTTTGTTGTCATTCCTTATTTTCTATTCTTGAAATTAATTTCAGGACAATAATTGTCCAAATATAAGCATTTTTTTTGAATTAAAGACGGAAGTGGTGGGGAAATTTAGTTAAATCCACTTATACTTATTTTTTTCCGTTAATATAATTTTATCATTTTCTGTAAGCCATGAAATCACTTTAAATAATTTATTTTCAAGAAATTTACATGAATTAATAAGTTCCTCCATACTCAACTCTTCTTCTAAAAGTTTCGGTTTTATATTTTCCAGGATTATATCAAACTCATATTTACTTAATTCCAGTTCATTTCTTCGTCGGCAAACATCACACTGCCCACAGCGACTTGAATCTTTATCATCAAAATACGCTAATAGTATCTGGCTACGGCATTTATTATGTGACGAAGCATAATTTAAAACTGAATTAATTCTCTTTAGATAGTTATCTTTCCTTATTTCATAATTTTCCTTGCTTATCCTTAAATTCTTTTCCTCAAGCCGTTCTTCAGTATAAAATATAAAAGGAAGTTTTCTTTTGGGAATATATTTAATCACATTCAATTGATTCAATTTTTGTAGATAATCAAACACCAATTCTGTTTTAGATCTTGCTTTTCTTGCAATAAATTCTTCATCAATATTTACATAATTTGTGAAAATACCCTCATAAGTACGCATAAGCAATTTAATAAAAGGATCAAACTTTTTATTTTCAACCTGAAACTTATACAAATCTTTTTGCTGAGCAATAAACATTATTTTTGAGAAACTAAAGAACTCTTCAGAAAGTTCGAGATACCCTTCGTTTCCAAGAAGTTTTAATGCACTATAGGTTTGCAGTATCGGCAGTTTAAATTTTGAAGCAAAATCACTTATCCTAAAATCAAGCATTCTACCCTTTCCTGCACCAATAGGTAATTGATAATAGTTTCCAAGTGCTTCGTAAACCCTTTTTATAAATTCCTTTTCAGGAAAATTAGTTTGAATTCTTTTTTTTAATTTCCCTTCATCAGAAGCGTGATACAAAAGTACAGCAAATGCTTGTTTACCATCTCTACCAGCACGCCCGGCTTCCTGATAATATGCCTCAAGTGAATCAGGTAAATCCATATGTATCACAAAACGAACATCTGCTTTATCAATACCCATTCCAAATGCATTTGTCGATACAATTATCCTTGTTTTTCCAAGCTTCCAACTGTTTTGTTTATGGTCTTTTAACTTATTTTCTATCCCGGCATGGTAATAATCAGCACCAATTCTATTTTTTTGCAGAAACGCAGTTACTTCTTTGGTTTTTTTTCTGTTTCGAACATAAATAATCCCTGAACCATTAATACTATTTACAATT
>QMPG01000659.1 GCA_003648455.1 Bacteroidota bacterium | reverse complement strand
TCAAATATGGAATAATTATACCAATATTACCTTTCTTATGCAGCAAATTATGTGCTCCTGCTTGGCATATACCTTGTAATGTAAAATCACTCCTTTTATTAAAATTACATATGCCTTCAGCTGCCTGATACCGTTACTATTGGTATCGCCCCCCTGAAACACGGGCGGTAAATTCAATAATGCATATAAAAACCGTAGATGCTAGCGCACTACGGTGTTTTTATATGCTTAGGTATTGGCAGTAGTATTTATTTTAATTCAAT
Source organism: Bacteroidota bacterium (assembly GCA_003648455.1). Next base: position 2,484 of record QMPG01000659.1, on the reverse strand, counting down.
TTTATATTTGCCATAAAAAGTTGCTACCAAAATTTTTCCTGCTTTATTTTTTTCAATTAATAAGGGGTATTGTCCCGTGCATTTTCCAAATTCTTTTTCAACGATTTTTTTATTTTTCAAATCTATAAGTGCGTATAATTCCTCGATACGTGATCCTAATCCAATCTTGCTATTTGGAACATAATGCAAGATTGCCCAATTTGAATATTTTATCCAATTGACATACGAAAATACAGAAGATGTATCTTGACAAATAACAACACCTTTTTTATCATTATAATCTGCTAAAAGAGTATTATCATCTTTTATATACACATTATTTATTTGATTGTATCTATCAGAATATGCTGTAACAAATCTATCGTTAAAAAAAATCTCCGAGATACAAATATCACTGTATTTGGTTCCGGAATATGAACTAATAATTTCTATTTTTAAAATTATAGAAGATGTTAATTTGGGGTTTTCACTGTATTCAAGTCTATTATATTCTTTCCCCGAAAATGTTTTACACTTTTCTTTGGTTTTATTTTGAAAATTTAAAAAGGATTCTTTATTAATATCTAACGCAAATGATTGAACACCAAAAGTATCGGCTAATTCAAATATTTTTGAAGAAAATTCCTTAATCAAATATAAACTGACTACTTCGGTGCTAAATCCGTAAGGATAAAATCCGGCAAAAACAGAAACCTTTATTTGCTTTGGACGGGCATTGGCATTGAAAAGTGTTTGGGATTTTCCATAACCTGAAAAAATGTTTAGAATAATTTTATCTATATCAATATTTTTATTCACCTTGATATATAGTAAAGATGTTTTATTTGTTTTTGTATTTCCCGTAATCCAACAAGTTTTAAGATAACCGTCAAATAAATTTATGGAAGGGTATTTACTCGATTTTTCAGCATTAAAATAATCTTTGATATCAGACGAGTTAAATTCTACATAACTAAAACCGGGCATAAAGTCACTTTTATCATGAAGATAAATCTCCTTAATTTCTTTATTTTCCTGTGCAGACACTGTATTTACAGTAGGAAAAATAATTGTAAAAAACATTACAAGCAAAACATAAAACAGCGAAGAATGTTTAAGTTTTTTATAACTCAATATCAAATAAACAAACAGTAACAATAAGAGTATAAAAAACAGTGATATTGCAAAAAAACTATTCGTTAATGAAATGCCCTCAGTAATCATAAATGATAAAAATATAATACCAGTAATACCACAAAAAATAACACTTTCAAAATAACTAACTTTCAGTGCCCAAATTCTCTTTTTAAAAAAAGCAACAGTGATAACCAATTGCAAAACAAAAATTACCAATAATACAATCTTTATTAAAATACTGACACTCACACCACTTCCGCCTGCATCTGTTGACGTAACAGGAACGAACAGACTTATAATGACTAGAAACAAAAGAGACAGACCGACAATTTGAATGACTTTTATTTTTTTGAAAATTCCAAAGGCGCCATCTATATCTATTTCCACATTAGTTTTGTCTTTGGAATAATTAGATTTAGATGTTTTTTTTCTACCGCAAAGAAATGTCGAAATAAGCAAAAGAACACCAAAAACAACTATTAGCATCCAATACTCAAATGCGTTATAAAGCAAAAATCCAACTAATGTACCAATAACGCCCAAAATAACAGGAACGACAAACTTGTAATGCCTACTTTCTTTTATCCATTTAATAGATAAAACAGCAAATATATTGGCAGGAATAGTAAAAATATAAGCAGATAATATAAATAACCCACCAAAAAATGACCATCCGTCGCCCTTGAATTGTAGTATAATTTCGTAGCCAATATAGAGATTAAGAAAAAATAAAAAAACAGAACTGATGGATACTACAATTAGTAGAAACCGACACTTTTTCACTCTTTCTTCAAAAAAACTATGTATATTTTCAGAAATATTCATAATGTTTTTTCAATGCCTTATTTTAAAATTAAATATTTATTAATAAACCTTACCAAAATCATATATCAAAGTGTGGATTTTGTATTCAGGGTTATAACTATATGAAATTTGAATAGATACAACATAATTACCTTCCTTTTTCTGTGCAATTCCATGTGATTCCATTACCCCCCACCCTTCATTTTTCAATTTCAATAATTCATCAGTAAGGTATTTTTCAACTTTTTTATTTCTTTCCTCTGAAAAATCATCAATCGCATAGGTTGCTATAATACCATCATCACTATTGTGCTTTAATTTATCTATTTTCATGTTGGGATATAGTGAAATATTATATTTTTTTAAAATATCTTTCCACTCCTGACTAATATCGTTTTTCTTAACATTGTCACTTTTTTCTTCTGCTTTTTGACTGTCTTTAGTGGTATTTTGATTTGAGTTCTTGTTTTCACACGATACGAGAACTATTGTTAAAACCATTGCTAAAATTAATGTTACTTTTTTCATTTTTATTTCTCCTTTTTAATTAATAAATATGTTTTA
>QMPG01000658.1 GCA_003648455.1 Bacteroidota bacterium | reverse complement strand
TTTGCTAACTATAGTTTATTATATTTGTGGATAGCGCATAAAAAATTACCAGTTAATAAAGACAATATTTTTGAAAGAAACTTTTTTAGTAATTGTTTAAATACCAACAAATAGGTATCATATAAAGTTATAATAATTATTATGTTTGCAATATAATAGAAACACAAAAAAATGCGAGATAAAAAAGAATTACTAAGACAGATAATGATTTCGTTGGCAAAAAACGAAACAACACAAGCCGATAAACTAATTCAGGTATTTATGGATTATATTCCCGAAATATCAACAGAAGAAGTTACTGAAGTGGCTCAACAATTAGAAGATGAAAAAATATTTACAGATGCGGAGCAACACATAAATATTGAACGTAAAATTTTTGAAGTAATCGAAAAAAAAATACCTCAAAAAGATTTAACTGAATTTGCAGCAGGACATCCAATTCATACTTTCTTAAAAGAAAATAAAAGTATTAAAGAATTGTGCAATCGAGCAAAAAAACTAAATGAAACAGAAAATAGTTTTACTAATTTATATTCCGATTGGACACTTATTGCCAAACAGTTTTCCGATTTAGATATTCATTACCTGAGAAAAGAAAATCAACTTTTCCCCTTTCTCGAAAAACGTGGATTTAATCATCCAAGTTCAATAATGTGGAGTTTACACGATGAAATTCGTAAACTTGCCAAAGATTTTTCAAAAGTTGTGGCAAATAAAGATGGTAAATCAGCAAATTTAGCTTTACCAGCTTTAATAAGAGAAGCCGATGAAATGATAATAAAAGAAGAACGAGTTTTATTGCCAACAGCAACACGACTATTAACTTCTGACGACTGGAAAGAACTGAGAGTAGGCGAAGACGAAATTGGTTGGATAATTCCCGAACCACCAAAAGTTTGGGATATTAAAATTAGTATGGATAACAACCTTAAATCTGACCCAAAAAGAATTGCCTCTATTTTGAGTATTATTAACGATTTTTTCGATGGGAAATCGCTCGATATACTACAAAAAGAGTTTGAGAAAGAATTAGAAGGCACAATAACACCTGGCGAATTTGCTCTTACTGAGCAAAAAATGGAAGATATGGGTGTAGATAATACACAATTTGAAGCAAAAATTGATGAATTATTAAAAATCTTTAAAAAATCATTAGAAAAAGTAAGTATTGATAATCTTGATGAAGGACACCCAATGGATACTTTTATTAAAGAAAATATAGCCATTAAGGTATTACTTACAGAATTACGAAAAGCCGAAAAAGAAATTGATTTAAATAATATTGATCATCAGTATTGGGAAAATGCCTACAATAAACTGTGGCAAATAAATACCCATTATGTACGAAAAGAAAATCAACTTTTTCCATATCTCGAAACAAAAGGTTTCGATAAGCCTTCTACTGTAATGTGGGCTTTGCACGATGATGTTCGTCAGTTAATAAAGTTTAACCGAAATTTGCTCGATGATAAAAATTACAGGGAATTGTTCGATACCCAAGAAATGATGTTCAACTCTATTGAAGATATGATTTTTAAGGAGGAAAAAATCCTTTGGGCAACAAGTTTAGAGCTGATAAGTAACGAAGAATGGGCAGAAATCCGCCAAGGCGAAGACGAAGTTGGTTATTGCTTAATTGACACGCCACCAATGTGGAATCCTAATTGGCAGCATCCATCAACAAAAGCAGAAACCGAGCAAGTGCAAGTTGCAGGTAATATAGCGCCTGTACCATTTACAGGTGGTGGTAAAACAAGTTCACAAGTTGGGGCAATAAATCTTGATGTCGGAGCAATTACACCCGAGCAAATCAATCTTATTTTTAAACATATGCCTTTCGATGTTACCTATGTTGATGAAAATGATGAAGTAAGATATTACAACAAAGGAGAAGATCGTGTTTTTCCACGAAGTGCAGGTATTATTGGGCGTCAGGTAAAATATTGCCATCCACCTAAGAGTGTTCATATTGTAGAAAAAATTGTTGATACTTTTAAATCTGGCGAGAAAAACGAAGCCAATTTTTGGATAAACTTCCACGATAAATTTGTTTACATTCAATATTTTGCTGTGCGTGATAACGACGGAAAATACAAAGGCGTACTAGAAATAACTTACGATGCCAAAACAGTAAGGAACCTTGAAGGTGAACAGCGTTTATTGGATTGGGAGTAAAAAAAAAATGAACGTTGGGAGTTGGAAGATGCAAAATACTTCAAACTCCCAACTTCAATCATAAAAAAACACACAAACTATCTATATAAGTAACCAAATTAAAAAATAATAATAAACAATCTCAAAATACAATTTAAGCACTAAAATCCTGAAACATAAAATGTTACAATAAATATCACAATAATTATTAATAATTGTTAATAATTGTTAACATTAAATTAATATAATTCACACCATATTTCATACTTTTACAGCCAACTTTATATAAATAATTTAGACAAACCAAAAACTTTTTAGCTTATGAAAAAAAGAAATTTACTTTTAACAATGATGGTGATGGTAATATTTACCGCAGCCACATTTGCCCAAGGAGTAGTAAGAGGTGTTGTACAAGATGTAAACACTGACGAAACTCTAATTGGAGCAACAGTATTAATTGAAGGTACCACAATTGGTGTAACAACCAATCTTGATGGTAGTTTTTTACTTATTGTACCTGCTGGACATCACAAACTCGCTGTTCGTTTTGTAGGTTACGAAACACAAACCGTTGAGGTAAGTGTTAAAGATGG
>QMPG01000657.1 GCA_003648455.1 Bacteroidota bacterium | reverse complement strand
TCGTCATCTGCATTAAGCGTAACTCCTGTATTAACAGATACATCGCCTGAGGATAAATTATTAAGTTCGTGATTATGAATTACTACTTCAAGGTTTGTAATATCAGTGTCATAATCCTTAGTGCGATTACCATTAAGTTGAATAATTGCATGTTTGCTGTCAGTTCTTGTAATATCACCTTTTGTAACTCCTTGCGGTAAATTGTTTACTGTCCAATAGGCAGGATTTAAAGTAGAAACAAAATCGTCGTTTGTTAAAGTAACACTAATAATTTCGCCATCTTCATTTTCTTCGTTAATTACATCGTCTCTAATTGCAATAGCTACTTCAACAACAGAAAGTTCACCTCCTGTAAAATCGGAAAAAGAAGAGACTGTTCCTGTAAATTGATTTGAAGCTGTGTTTACAGCATTTAGCTTTGTCCAATTTGGACTATCCCACATTGCTCCGTATATATTACTTTCGGTTCCATTTACATCTGCATTTGTATAATTACAAGTTACATCGCATGAAAAATTTGATATACTACTTTGATTAACTGTCCAATATCGTTTTAAGTAATCAGTTAAACTTGAATTATTAGTATGCTTTGCATTGGTTAGATTAACTGCAGCATAAGCTGAACCTCCAAAAGTACCACTTGTGAAATTTAATGTTATGGGTGAATATTCAACAGTTGCAGTATTATCTCCAACCGGGAAAGTAAAACTGCCTGTTGAGTTAAAAATTTTTCTTAACTCCCCATTTCCTGAAGCAATAATCATTTTTGAAGAAGATAGTGTACCTATAATAGAAGTTGAACTGCCTAGTGTTAAATTATTACTGCCAAGAGTTAGTAATCCGTTTGTAAATGTTAAATCGCCATATAATTGAACAGAATTATTTAAAACAATACCACTACTATTATTCAGTAATAATTTCTCAAAATTAGTTTGAGCACTACCTCCAATTGTTTGTTGTGATGAACCAATAAATTGTACTTCACCATCATTATCAACATTTATTAACACATTTCCGGATGTTGCATTATTATACCAGTCGCCTTCAATTTTAATTACTCCGTCTAAATCAATACGACCATGGTCAGAACCCACGGTTTTATTGGTATAGTCGGCAAACGAACCTCCGCTAAGTCTAATTACAGCACCATTTGTAACTATTATCTTGGCACCATTATTAATTATTCCGGTTTGGGCGGAAACAAAAAACACTGATACTAAGAAACCTATCGAAATAATAAACTGTTTTATTTTCATGGCGAATATTATTAAATTGTTACTTCTTAAGTCTTAAATTTAAATCCCTTATTATTGAAATTATTTATTTTCTTTACTCTTCAGAAATTTATTAATCTCATCAATTTGTTTTTGTAAATTATTTACTTTTTCAATTTTTTGCTTTAACTCTTTATTTTCAATTTTCAAACTATCAATCATTTGTTGTTGTTGTTTATTTTCAATTGATAATTCATTTATTAATAAGGCTAATTTTTCATTTTCTTGTTTATCTGATTTTGAAGGATCACCCCACCATATATATGTCCCATTGGTTTTTAAAACTTGATTACTTGTACCGGAACTGCCATTAAAACCTATTAAAGCCCCAGCTATTTGTAAACTACCGTTAATTTTTAAACTATTAGTACTAAAATCACCCCAAATCAAAGGTGAAGATGTAGATGAATTATCAATATAAAGTTTATTAGAATCAAGTTCGAAATAACCTGCTCGATAACCAATAAAAACATTTTTTTCTCCTGATATATTACTTATTCCTGCCTGATTTCCTATTATTGTATTAAAATCTCCCTCAGTATGATTCTTTGCAGCATCACAACCAATTATTATACTATGATTTGTATTTCCTATATTTTGACCGGCACTTTTACCTATAACAACGTTGAGTCCGGCACCATCAACAACTTTACCAGCTTCATGTCCTATAAAAACATTATATTGTCCATAAGTAGCATTTGTTTGTCCGTATCCACAATAATTTCCAATATATACATTATCATAACCACTCTTATTATTTGTTCCTGCATGATTTCCAAGAAATACGTTTTCTTTGCCTTGGCTGTTACTACCTGCAGAAATACCCATAAATACATTATTAACACCGTTGTAATTATTATAACCAACAGAATCTCCAATAAATATGTTAAGACTATCATCATTATTTTTATATCCTGCAAGATTTCCAATAAAAACATTTCTATTACCGGTTGTATTTTTATAGCCGGCCTGATTCCCAAGAAAAACATTTTTGCTTCCAGATGTATTAGTATAACCAACATTAGCTCCTATTAATACATTTTTAAACCCGTTTGAATTATTTTTAGCAGCATTTGAGCCCACAAAAACATTATCATGCCCGTCAATATTATTTAAGCCTGAAACATATCCAAGAAAAACATTATAATAACCTGTAGTATTTTCCATACCACTTTGATATCCCATAAAGGAATTATATCTACCTTCTGGAGTCGTACCTAGAGTTGTATTAAGTCCGGATCCAAGTCCAATAAAAGTATTTTCAGGAGTAACTTGAAGATAACGACCGGAATTTACTTTTGAGCTAAAACCACCAACTGCAAAACCTCCTTTGCTACCACTTATTTTTGAAGGATTTTCATCAACATAAATACGAACACTATCGTTTGTAACTCTAAGGTAATCTTGACCATCGGTTAATTTTGAACTAAATCCACCAACTGCAAAACCTCCTTTGCTACCACTTATTTTTCCG
>QMPG01000656.1 GCA_003648455.1 Bacteroidota bacterium | reverse complement strand
TAGATAGTGGGGTGCAAAGCGGGAAACCCCGATTTAGTAATACCCAAATTTGGGGTTAATGAAATTCCCAAATTTGTTGGTATTACTTAATCGTAGAAAATTAATGAATTTTCCGGGTTAAATTTTCCAAATCTTTGAGATTTTGAAAATTGGGGTCTTATATTTTTTGGCATAAAAAAAAAGGGGCTAAAAGCCCCTTTTTAATTTATCACTTAATAAATTATTTTTTTAATAATTTACTTGAACGTACGTTTCCGTTGTTATCAGTAATTGAGATAATATAAACGCCTCTTTCTAAATCTGAAGTGTTAATGTTTAATATCTCTGAATTAATATTATTAACTGTTTTAACTTTTTGTCCAATTACATTAGATATTGTAATGTTTTTAACGTTTGTTAAGTTATTAATATGTAACATATCGCTTACAGGATTTGGATAAATACTAATATTATTCATATTAATATCATTAATACCTGTAATAACATTATAACTGCTTTCGTAAGTAGTTGTGAATTCAACATCAGTTGCTTCAATTGTGAAGTAAACTGTCACACCTGTTTCTTGTGCAGGAATAATTGCTCTATAAGTATTTCCTGAGAAACCAACAGCTTCTAATGTAAGTTCATTATTTACACTGTCAATATCTAACCCATAGTAGAAATGTTTCTCAACAACTTCAACATCATCGTTATAATCTGCAACAACAGTAACCTCATTCCCGGCAGTAGGAATTGCAGGAGTAAGAACTATATTGTCAATTGTTGGAGGATTGTTAACTACAGTTGTAACTACAAAATCGTTAGAATCTCTTGGCTCAACTTTAAAGTTGTCCCAATCCCAATTTCCAACACCTGTAATAGTATATTCATTGTTTAATACAGGATTGATGTCTTTATACATCATATTGTGAACCATAAGTGTATCGGTAACACCTTCTTTAACATACAATGAGTTATGATGAGTGTCAAAGTCAACATTAACACAAGTGTAACCCTCAAATTTAATAAGAGTAGCTTCAATTGCTTCATTCATATCGTCAGCTGTAATAACTTCTGCTTCAGGAAGTGTAACATCTGATGCTTCAACTGTGTATGATGGGTCTTTTAATTCTGTTAAACCATAATATTCATCAACTTTAGCTGTAAGAGCAATACTGTCACCAACTACAGGAGCAGGAGATACTGTGTCATATTTATTGAAAACATAAACACCATTCCAAAGACCTTTTTTGTCTTGAATAAAGAAACCATCTTGAGCAACGCCTGTGATAATACCACTTGTAGTAATAAGCTCACCTTTCAAAGGAGAATCACCACTTGCATCGGTAGTATATTGAATGTCATAAATGCTAACTGCAGTAGCCTCTTGAACAGTTACAGTAACAGTCCAATCTTTAGTTGTTGTTCCATCTTCGGCAGTAACAGTGTAAACAACAGGGTTTGTGAAATCCTGTGCAACAGCTGTGTCAGGAGTAATTGTTGCCCCGTAAGAAATTTCAATTGTTGGTTTTAATGAATCAACCTCAGTCCCAATAGCTACTTCAATTGCAACAGTTGTGTCTGTAGTATTAATTACTGCATCACCGGTTTGTTCAGCTAAAACAAATGATTTTATTTCTGCTTCACTGCTTACAGCTGCTATAGTTACAGTAGCAGTCCAAGCTTGAGGATCGCCGTTTTCAGCAGTAACAGTATAAACAACAGGGTTAGTAAAGTCGTGAGCTACAGTAGTATCTGTAATTGTTGCTCCGGCAGATATTTCAATTGTTGGTTTTAATGCTGTAACGTCTGTTCCAAAACCTACAGTAATTGCAACTGTATGATCTGTAGTGTTAATTGTAGCTTCTTCTGTTTGTGTTGGTAAAGTAAATGATAAAATATCATTTGCTGAACTTGCTCCAAAATAACCAAGATAATCAAATACATCCTGATCATAAACAATCCATTCAGAATTGTCTGCGTTTGTTCCTGCAGAAGCTGTCCAATCTGTATTACCTGATGTTGTTGATGTTTTTCTTACAACTGTGTGGTCTGTAAGTCCACCAGAAACACCAGCTACATCATAATAGTTTGCATCTGGGTTGTTTTGATATCCAATTTCGTCGATAAGAGTAGTGTCTGTTCCTGATATTTTGAATAAACCACGAGAATCGTTTCCATTAAAACCACATGTGTAATCAGAAGCATCTACAACCCAATCTGCTAAATCTTTTAGTTCTTGAACTGCAGAACCGTGAACAATTACGAAAACATCATGTGCTGATACTATTTTGTCAGCAGGGAATTCATATATATATTCCCAATCATCAGCATTATTACCAGTACCTCTCATAATGTAGTTAGATAAGTCAATATCATTATCTGTTCCATTATAAATTTCTAATGCTTTATTATTACTTGAACCTTCAATATATTCAGTGAAGAATAAATCAGTTATTGTTGGAGTAGATGAAGCTTCTGTTACAGTAACAGTCCAATCTTTAGTTGTTGTTCCATCTTCGGCAGTAACAGTATAAACAACAGGATTAGTGAAATTTTGTTCTGTTGCTGATGCAGGATCTATTGTTGCTCCGTCAGAAACAGTAATTGTTGGTGTAAGAGCAGAAACATCTGTTCCATTTGCTACTTCAATAGCAATAGTTGTGTCTGTAGTATTAATTACTGCAGCACCTGTTTGTTCTGTTAAAACAAAAGTAAGAATTTCTGCTTCAGAGCTTAAATCAGCTGTTGTAACTTCTAATAAAGTAACTGATGC
>QMPG01000655.1 GCA_003648455.1 Bacteroidota bacterium | reverse complement strand
TATTTGAATGATTTTGATAAAATCATTCAAATATTTAGGAGTTTTAATCAATTCTTGAAAGTGTATATGTTTGTTGAGCTATTCCCTAATATTGTGATGTAACTATAAAAATAATATTTTTTGAATTTTTTTGCAATTTAAAAGAAAAATTGTAATTTATTTTTAATTTTACTGTCAAAAAATATTTTATCGTTTAAAAAAGACATTTTTATAATATTCACATATGATAATAAATGTGTTATGTGTGTATCTGTCCAGCCTATAGCATCTTGCGAGCCAAATTTAGTTGTGTTATTTTTGTCAAAAATATTAAATTATGGCAAATATAACAAATTTATCAGGACGTAAGGAGATTTTCCGTATAATTGAGCAGTGGGAACAAGGCTCAGAGAGTAAAAAAACTACCTGTAAGACCCATAATCTAACAATTCGTAAGTTTGATTATTGGCTAAAAAAATATCGTAGTTCAAAAAAGACTACTGATTTTATAGAAATAAAACCGAAGAAAAATAAGGTAAAAAAAGAACAAATAGTAAAATTTCATTTTTCGGGAGGAGTTCTTGCAGAAGTTCCATCAAGCTTGGCAATTGATTTTATGAACCAATTAATTGTGAGGTAAAATGTTTGCACTGACTGATTCTCAAAAATTCCATCTTTACACCAAACCTGCCGATATGCGAAAAAGTTTTAATGGCTTATCGGGACTTGTTCGTACTGGATTTCAAAAAAATCCGCTTTCTGGCGAAGTTTTTATTTTCATAAATAAAAAAAGGAATATGATGAAAATTTTACATTGGCAAAATGGAGGTTTTCTGCTTTATTTTAAACGTTTGGAAAAAGGAACTTTTGAAATTCTCAAACAGGAAAAACATGACGATGAAATAAAAATTTCCTACACAAAATTAGCGATGATAATTTCAGGAATTTCGGTAAAAAACATATGTAAAAGAAAACGATTTTCTAAATAAATTACACTAAAAAAACTATGTTTTAGAGCATGATTAAAATGCTGTTTTTCTTTTGGTTACTGATGTTTTTTATGCTATTTTTGTGCTATGAAAAACGGTCAAAACACAGAATTAATTCAGTTAGATTCAACTGCCAAATTGGAGCAAGAAATTGTTTCTTTAAGGCAAAAAAACAACCGTTTAGAGTCCGAAGTTCAATATTTGAAGCATTCTTATGAAAAACTTCAAAAGATGATTTTTGGGGCAAAAAGTGAGCGTTTTGTAGAAGAACCGAAAGAACAATTAAAACTTGACATACTTCCAGAAGTAGTTGAAAAACAAGATGTAGAGACAAAAGAAATAACTTATACTCGCAAGAAAAAAGAAGATAAACAGAAACCAGTTCGTACAGCGTTGCCAGCTCATTTGGAGAGAAAAACAGAAATTATTGAACCAAAAAACTTGCCCGAAAATGCAAAAAAAATAGGCGAAAATATCACAGAAGTTCTTGATTATACTCCTGCAAAAATTTATGTTCGTCGTATTGTTAGATATAAATATGTAGTAAAAAATCCTCAAAAAACAACTGAAATAGACTCTGACAATGTGATACTTACATCAGATATGCCTTCCGATTTGCCACTTTTTGCAAGTAATATAGGAGCAGGATTTTTAGCACATATCTTGGTTTCAAAATTCATAGACCACCTGCCACTTTATCGTCAAATTCAAATTGCAAAACGACAAAATATTATTCTCGCAAGTTCAACAGTAAGCAACTGGGTTGCAAATGCTTCAAAACTGTTAGTTCCACTTTATAATACTTTAAAAAAGCAAGTCTTACAAAGCTCTTATATTCAGGCAGATGAAAGTCCAATAAAAGTTCTTACCAAAGATAAGCCAGGAAGTTCACATAAAGGTTGGATGTGGGTATATCATTCACCACCAAATGGTTTGCTGTTTTTTGATTATCAAAAAGGGCGAGACAAACTTGGTGTGGGAAAAATCTTAGAAAATTTCTCTGGTACGCTTCAAACAGACGGTTATGCGGCTTATAAACAGTTTGAAATCAAGGAGAACGTGCGTCTTGCCGCTTGCATGGCTCATGCTCGTCGCAAATTCTTTGAGGCAAAGGACGAAAATCCAGATGTCTGTAATTTTGTGCTTTCGCAGATAGGTGAACTCTATGATACAGAGCGAAATATACGTGAAAATGAATTTTCTAACGAACAAATTTTATCTGAAAGAAAGAAAAAATCTGCTCCAATAATGAAGTCGTTAAAAACATATTTTGATGAGCAAATAACACAACTTTTGCCCAAAAGTGCAACAGGTAAAGCTGTTGCATATACACTCAATTTGTGGGAACGATTAAGTCTATATTTAGAAAAACCAGAAGTTTTAATTGACAACAACCTGATAGAAAACTCAATCCGTCCACTTGCCTTAGGACGCAAAAACTATCTTTTTGCAGGTTCACACAATGCCGCACAAAACACAGCAATGATGTATTCTTTTTTGGGCAGTTGCAAAATGCAAGGCGTTGAACCATATCAATGGCTAAAAACTACCCTCGAAAAAATCTCAGACCATAAAGCAAACAAACTCCACGAACTTCTTCCTGGATACAAAAAAGATTAAAATTCAAAACTTTAATCTTTTTTTTTATATTTGCAATATGCACAAGGCTGGACGGATACCTCTAAACGGTTGTTTTTTTGCCTTAAAGAAACAATTTCTTGCTCCAATTTGGCAGTTGAATCTAACTGAATTAATTCTGTGTTTTGACCGTTTTTCATAGCACAAAAAT
>QMPG01000654.1 GCA_003648455.1 Bacteroidota bacterium | reverse complement strand
TAATAATTTCTGTAGATGAAAATTCAAACATATCTGTTAAATTAAATGTAAACGATGAAGATGGTGATAATCTTGATGTAAGTTGGGGAACTTCTTTGTTGCAAAATGGCGGTGTCAATATTTATCCATACAATGATACAAGTTTTGTTTACACTCCCAAATCTGATTTTATTGGTGATGATTTATTGCAAATTGTTGTTAGTGACGACGGCTCTCCTGTTTTGACCGATACTGTTTATTATAAAGTTAGTGTAGTTGAATATAACAACATAAATAATTTTAATAAAATATTTACTCGTGTTGAGATTTATCCAAATCCTGTAAATCAAACAGCCGAATTAAGTTTGCATTTGTCAAAATCTAGTAATGTTTATATTGAAATATTTAATATTTTAGGGAAAAAAATAAGGGCTTGCAAAATTGGTAAATTACCAATGGGTAATAGTAATCTAAATATTGATGTTAATAGTCTTGAAAAGGGTTTATACTTATTTAGAATAAAAAGTAACAATTGCTTTATTGACAAAAAAGTAATTAAAAGGTAAGGCAAGAATTGAGAGAAGTTGAGCTTTGCGAAATCCTGAGACTTCGGAATTAAAATTTCATAAAGTTGAAGAAGAAAATAGTTATGCATTGAGGGTTTAGCAAAAGAAAATTTGTGTTCTTTGTGAACTTTGTGGTTTGTTTCCCAGGTATTGAAAATAAATTTTTGACACGTATAAATAACTTAGAACTAGAACTTTGCCGAAATTCCGATACTTTGGGATAAAAAGTAAATAAATAATAAAATGAGAATTAATTATACAATAAGAAAACAAATGAAAATAAGACTATTATCATTACTAATATTTGTAAGTTTTTCATATAGCAGTATCGCTCAGAAGCAGAATAGAATCCCATCGGAAAAGCCAAAACTAATAATTGGAATTGTTATTGATGGTATGAGGTATGATTATATTTATCGTTATTGGGATAATTTTCAAGAAAATGGATTTAAAAAATTAATTAACGAAGGAACTTTTTGCAAAAACGCACATTATAATTATTTGTTTACACAATCGAATGTTGGTTATGCAACAATCTCTACAGGAGCAATGCCTTCAAGTCATGGAATAATAGCTAATAAATTGTATCAACGTTCAAAAGGGAAATTAATTTCTTGCACATTAGACAAACAGGTACATTGTATTGGCTCTGATTGTGAAAATGGAAATATGTCTCCTAAGAATTTGTTAACATCAACTCTATCAGATGAGCTGAATTTATCTAACAATCATAAATCAAAAATTATTTCTATTTCAATAAATGCAAATGATGCAATTCTATCGGGTGGACATACTGCAAATGCAGCATATTGGTTTGATAAAAAAACCGGTGATTGGGTAACAAGTTCATTTTATATGGATACACTTCCTAATTGGGTGGTTGATTTTAACAATAAAAAAATCCCCGATATTTATCTAAACAGACAATGGAATCCTGCTTTGCCGGTTGAGAGATATTCTGATGGAAATACACAAGGGAAATCTAAGCGAATTGGCTTTTATAAAAAATCAGGTTTTCCTTACGATTTGTTAAAATTAAAGAAAAAATCGAAAACATATTCAGTTTTAAAAAATACTCCCTTTGGAAATACCTATACCAAAGATTTTGCAATAGCAACTATATTAAATGAGAATTTGGGAAAAGATAATTACCCCGATTATTTAACAGTTGGCTTTACATCAACAGGGAACATTAGTCAATCATGTGGTATTAATTCAATTGAGCTTGAAGATGCTTATGTTAGACTGGATAAGGAGATTGCTCATTTTCTTTCATTTGTTGACGAAAATATTGGTAAGAATAATGCACTTATTTTTTTAACATCAAACCATGGTTCTGCTTATGGTCCACAAACTTTAATTGATAAGAAAATTCCGGCAGGTTATTTTAACAGTGACAGAGCTATGCTTTTGTTACGAACATATATGAATGCGGTATATGGTAGCGGTAATTGGGTTAAAGCATATTATAATAAATCAATTTATTTAAATCGTAATTTAATTGAAGATTCCCAACTTTCGCTCAAAGATGTTCAGACAAAAGTTGCACAATTTTTAATTCAATTTTCGGGTGTTGCAAATGTTGTTACTGCTTCAACTTTAGAGAATACTGATTTTTCAAAAGGAATTTTTAAGAAAATGCAAAACAGTTTTAATCAAGAGCGTTCAGGCGATGTTATTATTAACCTTGAACCGGCATGGATTGAAAAAGGCGATTATGTTACTCAAAGCAACTCCCCTTATAATTATGACACTCATGTTCCTTTAATTTGGTACGGCTGGAAAATTAAACGAAGTACTTTAAACCGAAAAGTTTTAATTAATGATATTGCTCCAACTATTGCTAATTTTTTAAACATATCACAACCAAATGCTTGTACTGGTAATGTTATTTATGACATTACGAAATAAGTTTCGGAATTTTAATAATTGAATCCACTTTGAAAAGCCGCTAAGATACTGTGATTAAATCCAAATTTATTTATAATTTTTTTTCATATTTTTTGTTTTTTTTTGAGAAACTGAAAGAAGGCTTTGGGTGATTCTTTACACTAAAGTTTATCTTGTGTAGTGAGGACTTGTACCTCACTACTTTTTTTGCTTTGCAAAAAGCAAACTTAAACTCATCATTACGGCTCACTAAAAAGTTGTGGCGAACCATTATAATCCGGGCTGAAAGCCCAATTTAATTTAGCCCGATGGCAACGCCTCGG
>QMPG01000653.1 GCA_003648455.1 Bacteroidota bacterium | reverse complement strand
TTCTGTTTCCATTAAAATTAATTCAAATTGTTCCTTTGTTATCTTTTTCAATCCTCTGATTTCATTTTCTGCACCTGTTAGAATTCCCAAATTTAATAACTTCTGTCTATTAATTCTTTTTCCTGTCGGGAAAGAATAAGTATGAAGAAAATTTATAATAAAAGGTCTATATCTCGGATTATAATTCCAAAATTCTTTTAAACCGTTGTCATCAAAAACACTTCTTTTTCTACATTTTAAAATAAAATCATTCTCATCTTTTATATCCTCAATTTTCCCATCACATATTGCGATAGTTGTAATAACACTTGTATAATATGCGGCTCTACTTCCAGCAGCTGTTCTATAAAAAATAATTATATCGCCTTTATTAATATCTTTTCTAATTGATCTAGAAATATAAACTTTACTGATTGCATTTCTATGGGGTTTATTTTCTTTAAAATCATATGGTGATTCAGTAGTAAGAATAGAATCAGGTAATAGTTCTGTATGATAATCTGGATAAATTGGAATCATAAAAACATTAGTGCTTTTTGATATAAAAGGAAATGACAACTTTGGATTACTTATATTGAAACTTGGTGTAAAATCTCTTACATAAACTAATTCTTTTCCATTAACAGTGTTTTTTGTTCCATATAACTTAAATCCCCAATCTTCCAATAATAAAATCAATCGTTTTTGTTCTTCGCGCTTATCAAATATTGTTACATATATCTCATCGACTTTAAACTGAATGGCATTATCAAATATAATTTTCAGAAATCTTTCACCTAATCTAACACCGTTGCTAATAACCTTGAATGTTCCTATTTTTAATCTTTTCTTAGGTCTAAAAACAGGTGAAATATCGGAATAATTCTCATCAGTATTCTCAACTTTTAAGTATAAAAAAGATAAAATTTTTCCTTTGTTAATAGTAACATAAGCTGTTTCATCTGATTTTTTAATGAACCATTTTTCAAAACCTTGATAATCTTCTTTAAAACTGTCAAAAAAGGGATCATTTATGTTAATACTACCAAAATATTGTTTTGTAACAGATAGAACTTTATAATCAACTAAATCAGGATTTTCAGCTACAACTTTCTCCAAAAATCCATCAATTGTAAATACTCTATCTGATATATTAAGCAATTCAGCTTTTTTGTGAATTTTTCTATCTTCGGTTATTAAAAAATCAATTCTTTCTAAAAAGACCTCGTTTAACAACGATGTATCATTTTCATCGTTTTTATTAACATCAATTGTTTTTGAAACGGTTTTTACTTCGGAAGTAAGAGGTGAAGTAGTTTTTAAAACTTCATAACTTTCTAATTTTACACTTAGTGTTTCAACAGTTTGTTTATTACTATTTTTTTGAATTTCTTCAACTGTTATAGGATGAACACATTTTGTGTATTTCCCTTTATCAAGCCATTTAAATAAAATTCCAATATCTTTATTCAAAATTCTACTGGCTTCTCGATGTATTACAATATTTGTATCTAGTAAAACTCTCATTTTCTATCCTTTTTTTCGCCTTGCAGGTAACGGTGAGTATAAGAATAGTAGCCGACTATGGAACTCAAATCTTTCAATTTACAACAAAGTTGAAGCGGGCTACAACCATTGAATTCACTACTATCTCGGCTATTATTTTTATACATTGTTACCACACGTTTTTATTTCATTTCTGTTTTCAGTCCATTAATAAATTTATTCTTTCCACCATTTGCAGGATGTCGAACATAAACAAAGTCCAAACCCAAATCAGAAATTTGTGATTCAGGTTTTCTACCTAATGCTATTATCTTTTTTATGTCAAAAATTCTTAATAGTTGTTTTAAATATTCTTTCCCAATTGACAATTCAGTTTTCGTTGGAGTTCGGTTTGTTTTAATATCATTTGATTTGTGGGGATGAAAAGGAAAAATGTTCCAAATCAATGGTTTGTCAGAATAGTTTTCTAATTCATTCCAAACTATTGTTGCAGATATTTCACTTTCTAAGTCATTAATTCCATTGATACACACGAAACTTTAATTTTTAAAAAAGTCGTTTTTATCTAAAACTCTTTCACTTGAAAATGGAACACCCGTTAATCTACAACCTTTATAGCCAGGTGCTTCTCCAAGAA
Organism: Bacteroidota bacterium; assembly: GCA_003648455.1. Next base: position 637 of record QMPG01000653.1, on the reverse strand, counting down.
ACAAAATTGACGGATTTATTCTGCTCATTTTTTCAAGATACCGTTTTAAGTTTTCTCTACGAATTAAACTCTCTTTTGAATCCCCACGATATAAATTTGTTAAATCTGGTGAGTCATTGTATTTGGACAGGCTTGCTATAAATTGTTCAATATTTTTTGTTTTATCATTCATATTTTAAGTTTCATAAAGTATATGTTTTCAGTAGGCTCAGTCCATTTAAACTTATAGTTTCCGTTTAATTCAATTGGGTCTCCATAAGGTTTTGTTGTGTTATAATTTAATGTCGTTCCTTTTTTGTATTCTGCACCATCTCTGAAATCAAAGGCAGCAGTGTCAATAGAATATGTTTCTTGATTTACGTAGTGGGAATGGTCTGTTGAAATATAAAAATAACACAAGTCTATCCCATTTTCTTTGTATGCTTCAAGGTTTGAAATGTCTTTGAAAATATCATACCTATTATTTGGCTCTCTATGGTTTTTCTTTTTCAAGAATTTAAGTTCAATTGCACTTTTTATTTTCTGGTTTTCGTTTCCAAATTCAAGATAAATATCAACACGAGCCTTTTTAGATTTACTTTTAATGCTTGTTGTTTTTAAGTCAATGTAATTTTCAAGTTCCAAATGAAATTTTTCG
>QMPG01000652.1 GCA_003648455.1 Bacteroidota bacterium | reverse complement strand
AGAGATAAAATTGATACTAGATATGATTACAAGTTTTCTACTACAGAAGAAATTATTAATTTTATATCCATGAAAAATATTCCTGATAAAATACTTATTAATATTCATCCCGAACATTGGGCACAATCAAGCTTTGAATGGTGGAACATTTATTTAATCAGGAAAATCAAAAATTATATAAAAGCAAAATATCTTAAATGAAAAGAAAAAAAAATAAAATTAATTACTATTACTTGTTTTTTGAGCTTTTTTTCTTTTTTGCTTCCGTGATTATTTTTTATTTTTTTAAACATCTTACTTTTCGTAATTATATAATTTACCATTATAAATTATACTTAGGTTTTTTTTCTCTTTGGACAATAACGGCTTTTGTTGGCAAAAAATTTAATATTTCACGAAAATTTCGGTTATCTCAATTATATCTCCATGTTTTTAAAATAGATTTTTTCAATTTAGCAATCATTAGTATCTTAGTCTATTTTCTAAGATTATCGACTGTGTCCAGGTTGGTAATCTTTGGAACTGCTCTCATCATGGTAATCTCTGACTCGTTTTTTTCCTTATTTTATTTCTTTAAACATAAGGATACTATTGAAAATGACATAATATCATTTCTTGCAAAACCTATAAAATTTATAAAACCGCAATATTTTTATGTATTATTTGACATTATTATTGTAGCATTTTCTTTTTTATTCGTAATTTGGTTTAAACCGGCAACAGTTCGATATTATTTGCCCAACTATTTATTTCCGATAGTAATTTTTGAAATCATTTGGCTGTTTATTTCATTTCTTGGTGATAAATATAACATAAAAAATAAAAAATTCTCAGAATTATTTGTTTCTATTATTAGAATTGATTTTTCTTTGTTAGCTATTGCAAGTATCATAATATTTGCATTCAATATTTTTCAATTGTCGAGATTTGTTATTCTAGGCACTATTGCAGTTAGTTTCATCATAGAAATTATATTTTCACTTCTTTTTTCGATTCATTCTATTTTGAGAAAAAAGACAGATTTTTCAGAATCTCTTGTTAATCCAATAAAAATTATTGAACCGGTTTACAAAAAGCGAAAGCAGCATTTTGAAATTGATAATTATAAAATTAGTGAAACTGAAAGAAGTATTTTTTCCAGTTTAAAAAATAAATATTTAAAAAGTAAAAAAAAATTATTTAATTTTATCAATAATTCAATTAATTTACACAACATTCCGGTTACAAAATCAGAGATTATTGAAACTCATACACTTTACAATATTGAAAATATTGATACAGACTCTTTACACCTTTTTATTAATTTACATAGAGTTAACGATATCCGCCGAATAAACAAATATTTTATTGAAATTAATAGAAGCTTGAAGTCAGGTGGATATTTTGTCGGATGCGGAGAAACAATTCATAAAAGGTACAAAAAATTTTTTCAAAAGTATCCTTTAATCATTGCTTCGATTTTTTATTTTTTTGATTTTGTATTCAAAAGAATTTTTCCTAAGCTTCCCGGTTTCAAAGAATTATATTTTTTACTCACCAATGGAGAGAAAAGAGTCTTATCAAAAGCAGAGATATTGGGAAGATTATCTTATTGTGGTTTCAATATTCTTGAAGTTAAGGATATAGACAATCTTATGTATTTCATTGTTAGAAAAACAGACAAACCGAGAAGGGATATTGCTCCGTCCTATGGACCTTTGATAAAATTAAAAAGGATAAGTAAAGATGCGAAAATTATTTATGTGTATAAATTACGAACTATGCATCCATATTCGGAATATTTACAACAATATATAAATGATAAATATCATCTTGATGAAACCGGTAAGTTTAAAAATGATTTTCGCATTACAAGTTGGGGAAAAGTATTTCGCAAGATGTGGTTGGATGAGTTACCTCAATTGATAAATTTATTTAGAGGTGAGCTTCGACTTTTTGGAGTTAGGGCTTTAAGCGAGCATTATTTTAGTTTATATCCCAAAGATTTGCAAGAATTAAGAATTCAATTCAAACCGGGGTTAGTTCCTCCATATTATTCTGATATGCCGAGTTCTTTTGAAGAAATTCTTGAATCGGAAAAGAAATATCTGCTAAAGAAAAAAAAGCATCCATTAAAAACCGACATAGAATATTTTTTTAAAGCATGGTATAATATAATTTTTAAACATGCAAGAAGCAAATAGGAAAAGAGAAAATTAATGAAATTAGTAATTATTGGAACCGGTTATGTCGGGTTGGTAACAGGTACTTGTTTTGCCGAAATGGGTAACGATGTGATTTGTGTTGATAATAACGAAGAAAAAATTAATATGTTAAATAACGGTAAACTTCCAATTTGGGAACCGGGATTGGAAGAAATGGTAAAAAGAAACACTGAAGAGGGTAGATTAAATTTTACTTCGAATATCAAAGGTGCTGTTGAAAATTCGTTAATGTGTTTTATTGCCGTTGGTACACCGCCCGGGGAAGATGGCTCTGCAGATTTACAATATGTTTTAAGTGTTGCTAAAGATATAGCCAAATATATGAATGGCTATAAAATAATAGTTGATAAGTCCACGGTTCCGGTCGGTACTGCTGATTTGGTTAAAAACGAAATTACCAAAGTATTAAATGAAAGAAATGTTCAATATGAATTTGATGTTGTTTCAAATCCAGAATTTTTAAAAGAAGGTGCGGCAATAGAAGATTTTATGAAGCCTGACAGAGTGGTTGTTGGTACGGATAGCTCTAAAGTACGAGAGTTAATGCATGATCTT
>QMPG01000651.1 GCA_003648455.1 Bacteroidota bacterium | reverse complement strand
GACTATCTCTTCCGCCAGTAATATTAATATCTTTAGCTCCTTTGTAATATTCAAGGAAACGAGTAAACTCAACAGAAACAAACTTTTTTATTAAATCTTCTTTAGAAACCTCTTCGAAGCTTTCCATTATTTTTTCTAAAAATGGAGCGATTGTTTTTTCGTCAACTTCAGTTTTCTTGATATTTTCAATAAGATTATACAAGCGTGTTTCTACAATTTCGGAACCTCCAGGAACTAATTTTTTTGTAAATTCCTTTTTAACCATTTTCTCTAAAGAACGAATTTTACCCATTTCTCTAGAATGTGCTATGGTTAATGACAATCCTTTCTTACCTGCACGTCCTGTTCTTCCACTACGGTGAACATAAACCTCAGTATCGTCTGGTAAACTATAATTGATAACGTGTGTTAATTCTTTTACATCTAAACCACGAGCTGCCACATCTGTAGCTATTAACATCTGTAAATTCCCAATTCGGAATCGTTGCATTACCACATCACGCTGTGCTTGCGATAAATCGCCATGTAATGCATCTGCATTATAACCATCTTGAATAAGTTTATCTGCAACTTCTTTGGTATCTCTTCTGGTTCTACAAAATACAATAGCGTATATATTAGGATTGCTATCGGCTATTCTTTTTAATGCTGAATATTTATCTCGAGCTTGAACCATATAATATTCGTGCTCAACATTTTTTGCACCAGCATTTTTTTCACCAACTTTAATTTCCTTAGCATCTTTCATGTACTCACGAGCAATACGAGAAACTTCTTTTGGCATTGTCGCCGAAAATAAAAGTGTTTGCTTTTCATCAGGAGTTTCCGATAAGATAGCATCTAGCTCATCTTTGAAACCCATATTTAACATCTCGTCTGCTTCATCTAAAACTAGCCAATTGACATGTTGCAACTTGAGTCTTCTTCTTTTTATTAAATCTACGGTTCTTCCTGGAGTTCCAACTACAATATGAGCACCTCTATCTAATGCTTTTATTTGAGTGCTAATAGGCGATCCTCCATAAACAGGAACAACATTTAATCCTCTAATATCTTTGGCATAAGATTCTAAGTCTTTTGCAATTTGAATACAAAGCTCACGTGTTGGAGCTAGCATTATACACTGGGTGTCTTTATTATTTATATCTATTTGCTGAATAACTGGCAAACCAAAGGCTGCTGTTTTTCCTGTTCCTGTTTGTGCAAATGCTAATAAATCCTGTTCTGAATTTTCTAATAAATGAGGAATGGTTTGTGCCTGAATTGGCGTTGGTTCTGTAAAGCCTAATTTTGTAATAGCCGTAAGGATATTACCATTGACTCCAATTTCTTCGAATGTCATTGTAATTTAATTTTAAATTGATACGGGCAAAATCGCCTCTAATAGGAATTTTTACCACGTCAATTTTGTACCGCTCCGGTACTTTTCAAAAATAGGTTTTTAACCTTAAATTATACGACAGAAAAAATTCAGTTTGCAAATGTATGTTAATTTTATTGATATTCAACTATATAGCTGTTAAATAAATAATAATTTAGTTTTTGGTGTTTAATAAAATAGCAAATAAAAAGCAGATTTGAATTAACAAATCTGCTTAAATATTTAAAAATAAATAAATTATTTAATGTCTAATTTTTTTCTAATATCTTTTGGTAGAGCATCTTTATGAATCATATAATCCATAGTCTTAAGTCTAACAAATGTTTCTGAAGCATAGAAATATCCAGCATAATCGTTACCCTTCTCTGACCAAGAATTTTTGACAATATAATATTTAACTCCATTTTGGTCTTTTGCAATTCCTGTGATGTGCATTCCGTGGTCATCTGTAGTTTCGTAATTGTCAAACCCTTTCTGACGCATTTCTTGAGTAATTTCTTTTTCTTATACAGGTTTGTCGAAAGAATAGAAGAGTCTAGCTCTTTCTCTTGCTGTTAATTTTGCCCATTTTTGTTGCTCATTATCAGCTAAATTAGCTTTAACCTCTTCAGGCACAACAGCAACACCGTTGCTCCAAGAGAAACCTTTTTCGCTTACATCTGCTCCCCAGGCAATGGTATAACCTTTCTCAAGAGATTGATCAATTACTTCCATTAACTCGTCAAGAGGCAGATTATAAACTTCACCATACATCCAGTTATCAGGCACCTCAATAATAAATGGTTCATAAAATGGATGATGTGTGAATGATGATAATTCGATGTAATCATCAAGGTTTAATCCTAACTCATCAGCAAAGCTTTTTGGTGTATAATCTTTTCCCTTGTATGTAAAATGCTCAGGATATTCTCCGAGATAAGTGTTCAAAATTGCATCAAAACCATTATGCCAAACCGGGGTAAGATGACGATTTTTGTTTTCAATTACACCATCAACATAGTTCTTTAACACTATATCCATTTCACTATGAACATGACCATCTTCTCCAATAACAGTTCCGGGATATGCTTCCTCGGGAACAATACCGTATTTTTTCCACATTTCGGTTACATCGTGGAAGGCACCACCTCCGCCAAAATTCAAATGGTTGTGAAAACGAACTGTTTTAGTTGCTTTTTCAGAATATGCATTCCAAACAATAAACATTTCGCTTAAATCGTATTCGCCTTTACCAATTCTAAGTAATTCCGACTCTAAAAAGAAATGGTTGAAAAGCTCCAACATGTACCTGAGCGATACTGATCTTTTACCGGCGTTGCAGGTAATTTCTTTATTATTTCAAATTTATAACCTTCTGGTTCTGTTTTTTCATCTTTTTT
>QMPG01000650.1 GCA_003648455.1 Bacteroidota bacterium | reverse complement strand
TAATTATTTTATTTTTGTCCAAGTCACCCTCATTTTTTAATAACCCTTTATGCGGCTTTATTCCTGTCTCTTTTTCAATATCATCTGCTAAAACAGTTGCCAATACACCACCTATATAAATTTGTTTTTTTTTCTTAACTATTTTTTTTGCAAATTCAATAGTCTCAATAGTAACATTCCAATGAAATGTAAATAGTGTTGTTATACAGATTCTATCCCAATGAGGATTATTAAAATACTCTTTCTTTTTGTAATAATCCTTATAATAAATAAGCCAGTTTGTTATGAGTATATCATACCTTGATAAATTAATAATTTTATCCAAATCCTCTTTTCTACCTGTTCTAATAAATTCAATAATTTTGGGTTTATACTTTCGCCAAAAAATACTGTCATCAATTTCAGATAGTCTTATTATTAACTCATCAAATATTGCATTTAAAATAAATACCCGTAAGTCTCCTTTATAAAACACAACATTATCTCCAAGCATACGGTGATATGTTGCAAGTTTCATTAAGCCAATAGGAGGGTATTTGTTTTTATAATTTGGCTCTAGTAGCAATATATTTCTTTTCTTTTTTGCCATTTCTATCTCTGCCAAATATTATTAAATGTTTTCGAACTCGAAAAAATGTCAACAGAACTTATACTTTTTATATCAGATTCCTTTAATATATCATCGCTTATCAATTCAAATATATCATTGTTAGTTGTAATTAATTTTTCATTACACAATTCCCCAACTCCTTGCAACCAAGATGTTCTGCCTACATTAGGTTTTTCTCTAAATCCAACAATTGAAAAATGTAGTAATTGGGTGCCATTTAATCCTTTATATAATATAGTTGGGAGAAAATGTGGAACAAAATGATTTTCTCGAAAATAGTTCTGAAGCGTATCAATAACAAAAAGCCTTAATATTCTTGACCTTTTTTCAACTCCTTTTCTGGTATTATATTTTTCTAAAAGCTCTTTGTGCTCTGCTGTATCAGGATTGTTGATAAAATTAACAAGTTCTTGTCCTTTATAGCTTGCGTGAATAGTTAAAAACAATACGAATTCTTGTTTATTCTCTTCTAATTCAGATTGTAACCTTAATAATTTCTTTACAGCATTAAATTTGAATGCAGCTTGTATATTACCGTATTTATCCGTATACTCAATTGGGGAAGTAATACTATTACAAAAGTCTAAATTATAAACTTTTATAGTATTTGATTGGGAGAACTCTTTTGATATATTATCAACTCCTTTTAGAATTACCTCTTCAATATAGCCATCATAAACAGTAAAAGTATTCAGCAAACCTTGTCTTTCATACCTGTTTAGTCTTTCTTCTAAAACTTCAATATCTTCACGGCTTTGGCCTACATCTGAAGGTTTCCCATATTCTCTACATTGAAAAGCAATGACTTCATCAATAAAATCTATCCATTCTTCAATATCTTCAGCGATAGGGGATGGTAACCCAAGATATAGTAATTTCTTATTAAGTCGTCTACTCAAGAATTTTAAAAGAGGTTTACTCCACTCGTTTCTAATAAGCGACTTGGCTTTTGTATTAAATGTTTTTGCCATATTATATATTTAAGTCGTTTATTTTGCTTTTTAATTCGTGTAGTATTTCTTGGTATTGCTCAGCGTTTTCTGAATAACCTTGAATAAAGCTTTCATCTAATAGAAAAAATATAGCTTTCAATTCTTCTGTTAAATCAAAATCTAAATCTGTTAAAAGCTCAACAAATGAATCATATTGTTTAACATCTGCTTTTGAGGTATCTATTTCAGACAATTCTTTGGCAATTTGATTTTTGGATATACCTTTTCCTAATGATTTTCTTTTTTTCTTTTTCGATATCAGGTTGTCGATAGTATTTTGAATTTCCTTTTTTAGAGATTCGGTTAAAATCTTAAGAGATTTTGCTTCTTTCTCTTTTTCATCATCTTTACCAAATGACTTTCGTTTAATTATACTTTCAACCTTTTTCTTTATACCATCTAATTCAATGATATAGTGAACCAAATCTTCTGTATTTTCAGAAAAGGGACTAAAAGCACCAGTAATAGCTTTTACTTTGTTTGTATATTCAGATATTTCTGTACTTGCTTTATCTGATGCTTGAAAGTTTGACGAAATAGTATTGAAATTTGAGCCAGCATCTTTTAGATTACTATAGAACAATGTTCTTAAGGGTGAGTATTCAAGATCATTTCTTGATGCATTAGGTAGTAAATTGGAATTTACAATAACAACTTCCCCTACATATCTATCAAAATGAGTTCTTTGTCCGAAATAGGAAACTAAATTTTCCCTACGACCAATTGCAAATCCCTGCTTTTTTAATAGAAAACCTCTAAGCTCTTTTGTCCAAATTTTATTTCGAGTAGAATTTAAACAACCCCAAACTATCCCAATAAAAGTATTTCCCTTTTTTAGAATTTCAAAATGAGGTTCTCGGGGTGAAGCATTATGAAAGTCTGAATCCTTATATGGCCTATATAAATCTTCTACAACGCCATTCACCTGTAGATTTAGATCAATTAGCTCAAAAGTAGCATTATGCTCTTTGCATTCGTCAATAATTCTTTGTTCTATCGTTTCACTCCATTTAAAATTTTTCTTATCAAAATGTAAAGGTACAACCTCCTTTAAGTAACCTTTTATTTCTGCAAAATTAGACAATAGACCATAGAAATTTGCATCTAATCCTATGAGTTCTACTCTTGTTCCTTTTAAAGCAAAATCATCAACAGTTAG
>QMPG01000649.1 GCA_003648455.1 Bacteroidota bacterium | reverse complement strand
TACAAACAAATACTCTTAACCCATAAATATTCAATTTATGGATTAGGAGTTCTGAAATTTATGCTTAATCCACCCGAATTTTAAAGTGAGCTGAAAAGACGGGTCAATGGGTCAATTTAAAATTAGGGCTCACTTTAAAATTAGGGTGGATTATAATAAAATAATTATTGTTGTCCGATAAATTTTAAAACTTTCTAAATATTTAAACAGGACGCACCAATAATAAAAATCATTTGATTGAGTGTTGAATGTTTATCTATTCATAGCATTCCATCCCTGAGCTGTTAAAGGAATATTTTTATTGTCAAAAGTAACTAAATTAGCACCATCACCTTCTTTAGTTATATGACCAATAACAGATATACCCTGTAAATTTTTTATTTTTTCATAATCATTTATCGAAACAGTAAACAGCAACTCATAATCTTCGCCACCATTTAAGGCGCTAACAACAGGGTTAATATTTAACTCATGAGCCATATCTTTTGTTTGTTGATGTAATGGTATTTTTTCTTCATAAATGCTGCAACCAACTTCTGAATCTTTACAAATATGTAAAACCTCTGAAGATAAGCCATCAGAAACATCAATCATTGATGTTGGACAAATATTATTTTCCTTTAACAATCTAACAATATCTCTTCTTGCTTCTGGTTTTAACTGTCGTTCAAGAATATAATCATATTTATCGAGTTGCGGTTTAAAATCTGGATTTGTTTTAAAAACCTGCTTTTCTCTTTCTAATAATTGCAAACCCATATAAGCACCACCCAAATCGCCTGAAACACAAACAATATCGTTTAGCTTTGCAGTATTTCTAAATACAACATTATCATTATCACACTCACCTATGGCAGTAATGCTTAAAGTTAAACCTGTTATTGACGAAGATGTGTCACCACCAACAAAATCAACATCATAATTATTGCATGCTAAACGAATACCTGAATATAATTCTTCAATAGCTTCTAAAGAGAACTTGCCCGACAATGCAATAGCAACTGTAATTTGTTTCGGTTGTGCATTCATTGCATAAACATCAGAAAAATTAACAACTGCAGCTTTATATCCCAAATGTTTTAATGGTGTATAGGTTAAATCAAAATGAATACCTTCAACTAACAAATCTGTTGTAACAACAATTTTTTTATTTTTAAAATCTAACACTGCCGCATCATCACCCACTCCTTTTAGTGTTGACTCGTTTTTTATTTCAATGTCTTTTGTTAGATGATCTATTAAACCGAATTCTCCTAATTCGGAAATTGTGAGTTTTTTATCTTTTTCTTTCATTTATTGATAATTTTAACTGCAAAAATACAACAAAGCAAAAAACATTTCGTAATAAGACATAACTTTTTTACCGTAATTACTTTACTGTATAAATAAAAATTTATCTATATATTTGCATACAATAAGAAATGAATACAATTAAGCACTTTTTTTATGTCAGATAAAGAAAAAGAAATAATAAACGAAGTAACAAACAGTGATTATAAATACGGTTTTGTAACTGATGTTGAAAGCGATATTATTCCTAAAGGATTAAACGAAGATGTAATTAGATTGATTTCGTCAAAAAAAAACGAACCAAAATTTTTACTTGATTACCGTTTAAATGCATATAGGCAATTACTAAAAATGGAAATCCCAAACTGGGCACATTTAAAACTACCCAAAATTGATCTGCAGGATATTATCTATTATTCTGCTCCTAAGAAACAAGACCCTAATAAAACATTTGAAGACGTTGACCCTGAATTAAAAAAAACATTTAATAAGCTTGGTATTCCTTTAGAAGAACAAAAAATTTTATCGGGTGTAGCTGTTGATGCAATTATGGACAGTGTTTCGATAAAAACTACCTTTAAAGAATCTTTGGCAGAAAGAGGAATAATCTTTTGTGCTTTTAGCGAAGCTGTAAAAGAACATCCTGATTTAATTCAAAAATATATGGGCTCTGTTGTCTCTTATAATGACAATTATTTTGCCGCATTAAATTCAGCTGTTTTTAGCGACGGATCTTTTTGTTATATTCCAAAAGGAGTGAAATGTCCAATGGAATTATCAACATACTTTAGAATAAACGCTGCCAACACAGGTCAGTTTGAAAGAACTTTAATTGTTGCCGACGACGATAGTTATGTTAGTTATCTTGAAGGCTGCACAGCTCCCCAACGAGACGAGCATCAATTACATGCAGCAATTGTAGAAATTGTTGTAAACACTAATGCAGAAGTAAAATATTCAACCGTTCAAAATTGGTATCCCGGCAACAAGGATGGTAAAGGTGGAATTTTAAATTTTGTTACTAAACGTGGCATTTGCAAGGGTGACAATTCAAAGCTGTCGTGGAACCAAGTTGAGACCGGCTCTGCAATTACATGGAAATACCCGAGTTGCATATTAAAAGGAAACAACTCGGTTGCTGAATTTTATTCGGTTGCTGTTACCAACAATTACCAACAAGCCGACACAGGAACCAAAATGATTCATCTTGGAAGCAACACAAAAAGCAGAGTCGTTTCAAAAGGAATTTCGGCAGGATACAGTAATAACAGTTATCGTGGACTTGTGAAGGTTGTGAAAAATGCTAAAAATGTTCGCAATCACTCTCAATGTGACTCGTTATTATTAGGTGATAAATGTGGTGCTCATACTTTTCCTTATATTGAAGTAAAAAACAAAACTGCTGTTGTTGAACACGAAGCTACAACATCAAAAATTGGCGAAGACCAAATATTTTATTGCAACCAAAGAGG
>QMPG01000648.1 GCA_003648455.1 Bacteroidota bacterium | reverse complement strand
TCTTTTTATCAGAAAAGTCAAATAAGAAACCATCAGGAATAACACCACCAAGAGAATTGTTATCAATCTTCTTTTTTGCATCAACAAAAATTGTTTTTTCTCCGAAAAAAGTTTTTGAATTATCTACAACTAATCTCTCGAAATCAGCTTCTAATTTATACTGTTTTTCAGAGTATCGTTGTCCGTTTTGATATATTACTGTTTCCATATTTTATCTCGTTTCTTTACCTTGCCCATAACGGTGAGTATATGAGGCGTTGGGCGTTTTATTGCTCAAACTTTTCGATTTACTATACCGTTTGTTTATATTCATAATGTTCAATTTAACTACTTATTGCCCAATGCCTTATATATATTGTTGGCAACTGCTTTTTATTTTATCCAAGTAAGTGCTTTTGTTGCATAAATCACTTTTGAACTTTCTTTTTTCCCTTCAAAAAAATCTGAATCCAGTTGTTTAATCAATTCTTTTGATTTGATTTTTTGGTTTTTTTCGATGATTTTTTTTAGACGTTTCATTTTGGGTAATTCCAAACATTTCTGTTGAAGTATTTGTCGCCATTTAGATTCATCTTTAAAGATAATCTCATCTCCAAATTTTGTTAGATTCCTTTCTTCATCAATTATATTCAGCAATAATAAGTCCCTATAAAACCTACTACTGATAGACGTTTTGTCTAATAGTAATAAAGGTAATATTTGAAGTATTTCTTTTATTGAACTTTTTGGAAGAAAGTTTTTCAAATCTTTTTGAGTTATTTTCTGAATATTCTTTCCCCTTCCTTTTCGAGGAATGATAAGTTTAGTTTTTAAATCTATATTTGAAATCATAAACCAATTAACGAGGTTTTTAGCATAGGCATCCCACGTATTATCTTGAAATTCTTGTTTAAAAATACCTTTTAGTGTAAATATTATATCACTTTTGGAAATTTTGCTAAGATTTGCTTTTTTCAAAGATAAATATGGGGTGTAATTTTGAAATTTTATCGTTGTGTAGTCTATAAATCCTTCTTTTGAAATTTTAATATTATCAGTAACATAGTAAGAATCATTATCTTTTTGAATCATACCTAGATTTCTCAATTCTAACAAAATATTATTTAGTGTTTCGTGACCAATTTCTTTTGGATGCTTTAAGAGTAAAGAATCAATTGTTTCTTTTTTTGAAGGTTCAAATAATAAAAAAACTTCTAAACACAAATTAACTCCCTGACGCAATAAATAACTTTCTCCAATAATCGGAATTTCATCTGTTACTAGGTAATCTCTGAAGATATCCCAGTAAATATTATAGTTTGCTCCAGAACGAATAATTAGTCTTTTATGTAGTAATGATGCAATTGTTTCTCCATTAATTAAGTCTCCTACTTCTGTCTCATCAAAGAAATTGCTTTCATAGGCTCTTTTTGCAATAAGTTTTAATGCTTTTAATTCTTTAGAATCTAATCTCTCTTGGTCTTTTTGAAATAAACCAAATATATTAAGATTAGATTCAATTAAGTTTTCTTTTCCTAACCCAGATTGTATTTGGTCGAATATGTGAATACAAAGTTTTTTAGTGAGCCAAGGAAGCCCTTGTGAACTTTCAATTATTCTATTCTTAATACTATTACTTAATTCTCCAACTGAACCTTCCAGTTGCTTTATAATCCCTGCAATTTCTTTTTCACCAAATTCATTTATTGTGAACTCCCTTGCTTGCTCCTTTGCTTGTTGCCAAATATGGTATGATGGGTCACCACTTTGAATGAAAAAATCAGTTTTCCAAGAAAACCCAACTATTATATTTGGCTTATTATCAGTTACATCAGTGAGAAATTTATAAAATGTTTTGAAGAAATCTTTTTTTCTAAATACATCTTCAAATTGATCAAAAATTAATATTAAAAACTTATTTTCATTTTTTAATTTTTGAAGTAACTTCTTCATTGAATCAGATGTCAACAAATCCGTATTAGATGTAAACGAAACTTCATCTAAAAATATATCTTTAGTTAAGAAATTTTCAGTAAATGATTGGTTAATAAGTTTTTTTAAAGATAAAGCAACAAAATTATCAGAAATGGCACTTCGTGTATCAATTGCTAATGTATAAAACTGTTTTCTGTAATATTTATTTCTGCATCGATTCTTAATCTCAAGCACAAGAGAACTTTTACCCCAGCCAGATTTCCCATTTAAATAGAATATCCTTTTATGTGTTTTCTTGTTTTTTATTTCTTTAAAAAAAGAAAATATTTGTGTTCTTATCTCATCTCTACCTACAAAATGCTTTTTATTTGATGAAGCAGGTAAATAGTCATACCAATTTTCACTTTCTTGAACTTCTGAAATTGTTTCGATTCTAACTTTTTCTTTGGATGATTTTTCTTTATTATATTCAATATAGTTTTCGATTAATTCAAGTTCTTTAATCTCAGTTATTTTAGACTTAAGGCGATTAATACTTTCTTTTGAAACTGATTTTTCATTTTCTTTAGCGTCAATAACGATAAATTTTGTTGGTAATGCATTAGATTCATTAATAAGGTATATTAAATAATCACCAAAATGAGTAACTGCTAATATGTTTTTTGAAATAATATATGGTGTTAATTTAGATAATGGTTCAAAAATCATTTTAGCGTCTAATAACATTTGTATTATATCTTTTGGCTCAAAAAATGTTAGATTAGAATAACGACTATCTTTTCTATATTCTTCTAATAAACCACCAGCATCAAATTCTAATTCATTTGTTCGAAAGAAATAACCAAAAT
>QMPG01000647.1 GCA_003648455.1 Bacteroidota bacterium | reverse complement strand
TTTATTAATTCACCAAAACGCAGATGTTGCATATCTAAAAAATCTTTAATAAAGTCGATATCTAACTGCAAACTAATATACTTTTTCTGCGTTCCTTCCATGATCTTGTTTATCAAATTTGAAAAGATTGTAAGGTTTAAAATGGCAGATTCTAATTGTTTTTTATATATCAAGCTTTGAATTGCTGTTAATGCATTAAATACAAAATGAGAATTCATTTGAATGAAAATCAGTTTTTGCGTCGCTAATATAACATCTCTTTTATTCTTACTTCGGATATGGATAACAAACAAAACACTTGATATGACAACCAAGAATAATATTACACTAACGATATACAATATCAAAGTATTTCTTTTATTCTCTATTTTTTGAACAAACTCTTCTGCTAACATCTCACTTTTTACTTGATCGAATTTGTCCATTGCAAAATCAGACTCCAATTCCTTTAGTTTCACCTTATTTCGGGCACTAAACATGCTATCTTGCACTTTCATTTTAGTTTCTAATATTGCATAGGCTTTATCATATTCATTTCTTTCAATAAATATCTTTTTCCGCAAATCCATTCCTCTTATGTAATCCGGTTTATTCTTGAATGGCATGTATAATTCTTCCCCTTTGTCAATATAATAAAGTGCACTATCATATTCCTTCAAATAAATCAAGCTATTTGCAATATTATATTGTGAACTAGCTTGTAAAAAAACTGAATTTGCATTCTTCCTTAAACTTGCAGCCAACTGATTCAGTTGCACAGCTTTATCATACTCACCAATTCTCACAGCCACTGCAGCCATCCATGTATATGTTTTGGATGCTTGCATTTTCATATTATTTGTAAGATAATATTGAAGAGCACTATTAAAATACATATTCGCCTTTAAAAAACTTTTTTGCGTAAAATAATATTGGGCATAAACAAAAGTGAGCTTCACTTTCATAGCATCATCTTTAAGCTCACGCATCAGTTCATCAGCTATATTTAAGGATTTTTTTATTTCATTAAAACGATCTAAACTTTTATAAACACTAACTCTATTTAAAAGAGAAAAAAAATAATCCTTGTTATTTTTTGATTTCTTTGCTATTTCAACTGCTTCACTGTAATAGTGAATAGAATTATCAAACCTTTTCATAGAAAAATAAATTTTCCCTAAGAGTTGGTTTAAAATCACTTGGCTATGATTATTTTTATTCTGTTGATAGATAACTAAACACTCTTTTGCATATCGGACAGCATCAATATTTCGAGAAGTAAAATACGAAATATTTGCTTTGTTTTGCAATATTCTGGCTTGTAGAATAGGATGCATATTCTTTATTTGAATATGCATTAATTGAATATTCAAACTATCAGAAAGTTTAACCTTAGCCATTTGAAAAGCAGCTACAGAGGCACGGTATAATAAATCGCTATATAAATCAGGTTTTACATTGAAGGTTTTTTTATGTAAGTTTTCAATGCAATAGTCGTACGTAATAGAATAATCAAACCAACTCAAACTATCAGCTATGGAATTAACCTGCTGTTTCTCCTTGATAATTTGAGCTGAATGAATATCAGAATTTTGCGCAAATGTGTCTTTTGATAAAAAAACACTTGACAAAATTATGATGATATAAAACCATCTGAAAATATTGGTATAAATACCTTCCACCATTATAATAATATACTATTTCTTAAAATCTAATGTGTACAGAATAACATCAGAAAAATATTCTCAAAGATAGTTATAATTAAGAGCTATGCAAACCTCATTATTTGTATCTTTGGCATTCAAAATATTTATTAAAATTTAAGATTAGTATTATGTCAGATAAGATTTTAAGTCATATGGAGCCAGGAGTTATTTTTGGTCAAGATGTAAAAAAAGTATTTGAACTTGCAAAAAAGAACGAATTCGCAATTCCTGCTGTTAATGTAACAGGAACTAACACTATCAATGGTGTAATGGAGGCTGCTAAAAAGGCAAACTCTCCTGTTATCATTCAGTTAAGCAATGGTGGAGCCAGTTTTTACGCCGGCAAGTCACTTTCTAACGAAAATCAGTTAGCAGCTATTTCCGGTGGCGTTGCAGCTGCCTATCACGTTCACGAAATGGCTGAGCATTATGGTGTTGTTGTTATTATGCATACCGACCATGCAGCAAAAAAACTACTTCCTTGGATTGACGGTTTATTAGATGCCGGTGAAGAATTCTTTGAAATGAATGGAAAGCCATTATTTAGCTCTCACATGCTAGATTTATCAGAGGAGTCTTTAGAAGATAATATCTCAATAAGTAAAAAATATCTTGAAAGAATGTCAAAAATTGGCATGACCTTAGAGATAGAATTAGGTATTACCGGTGGTGAAGAAGATGGAGTTGATAATACAGATGTGGACACATCAAAACTCTATACGCAACCCGAAGATGTTGCTTATGCTTATGAAGAACTATCAAAGATAAGCCCTAATTTCACAGTGGCTGCTTCGTTTGGTAATGTTCATGGTGTTTATAAGCCTGGTAATGTAAAATTGACTCCAAAGATATTAGATAATTCACAAAAGTATATCGTTGAAAAATACAAAACAGCAGACAAACCTGTTGATTTTGTTTTTCATGGTGGCTCTGGTTCTAGCCCTGATGAAATAAAAGAAGCTATTTCTTATGGTGTGATTAAAATGAATATAGATACTGACACTCAGTGGGCATTTTGGAATGGTGTTCGAGAATATGAAGCTCAATATCATGACTATTTACAAGGTCAGATAGGTAA
>QMPG01000646.1 GCA_003648455.1 Bacteroidota bacterium | reverse complement strand
CTTACAGTGAAGCATATAACTTTATTCGCAAAAAAGAAGGCATAAATTCTATTAAGGGATATTTTAAGATTATTCTAAAATAGTAAAATATAGGTAAGTTATTTCGGTAGCTTACCTATAACGTACCTGTTGTATGATTTGTAGCGGAATAACCTACAGACTTAATTTAATGAAAAGCCGTTCCTGTTTTTATTTTGTGCGGTGGTAAATAATTTTGTAAAAATTACCTCTTAATTATCAGTTACTTACAGAATAAAGTGAAAATAATTAGTAGATAGGTGCATTTTTATTTGGGAATGTCGTAAATAAGAGCTACTCTTACAGAGTGATGAAACTAATTAATCACCTAAAAATAAAAAAGATGAAAAAAGTAGAAAGGTATTACATTGAAATAACAGGAATAAAGACAGCAGAGTTTTTATCTCATGGCGAAAAAGTAAACAACTGGAATTTACGTCAAGTATTTTTTGAAAAACCAAAAGAAAGTTTTTTGAAAAATCAAAAAGAATTAATTAATAAAGGTATAAAAACCAATCGTAGTTTTATAGTCAAAAAAGATATATATTCTATGATTACGAGGCTTGCAAGCATAGCCGATGGTCTATATCATAAACAATCATTGATAGATTCAACTTCAATAAAAAAAAAGATTACAGCACGTAAAAATGCTTATAATAAAGATAAGCAAGAAGGTAACGCAATTATTTTATCATTATCAAAAACAAAACTGACAGGCTATGAATCAATATTTAAAAGAGCAAAAACATCTTTTGAATATTGGTCAAGGTAAAAAAAGAAAAATTATGAAAAATAAAATTGAAAATAAAATAAAGCTTTCTGGTTTAAAATACTGGAAAGCTTTTGCTATTTCTGTAAATAGAGACCCCAGCAATTTTAAGCGCACTTTTTTTGCCAACATTGATAAAATCAATGGCTGGTTAAAAGAAATTGGCCTTGAATTGTGTGTTAAGGAGACTGATACTCCTTAATTGTTTTGAAAAAACAAAAGTGCGGTGGGAAAAATAAAAACAAAACCGATAAGGCAAATTAAATGAATGTAGTAGCTATGGATTATACAACATGTTATAAGCCGTTTTTACTACATTTATCTAATTCTAATGGCTTTATAACGGTGTGAATATGCACCGTATGGAGTGCAACGGAATATGGGGTATATTTAGTGTTACCCATAGTACGGTTTATTAACACACTAAACTAAATTTTAAAATATGACTGATAGTGTAATTCAATTTAATTATAGTGATGGAAATCACTTAACTACAATATATGTGAGAGCAAATACACATAAAGAAGAATTTATCCCCATTTTAGAAAATATATGTGCTGATATTGATAAGTCTGAACGTTTTCAAGATGGAAGATTAAATTGGGGAAATATGTGTTTGGAATTTATTAAAAGACTGACACAATGGGTTGATAGACCAGATGGAACTGAAATAACAACGTATAAAGAAGATAAGGATTGTAATGTTATTTATAAACATATCATTCAACCAATTGCACATATTTATTCAGACAAGACTGTTCAATTAAGTAAAACATTAAATATTTCATCTAAGCATCCCATTGGTGGAGAAGAAATATTTAATGGTACTTTGTTTGATTTTGCTGTTAATGTAAATAAAGCAGATGATGAGTAGTATTATGGGTAACGGTGGTTGTATGATTTCGGTTTTGCTTTTCGCAAAAATGAATTATACAACGTGTTACAAATCTTTTAAAATAAAATTTAGGGAGGATTTTTTATGATAATATTAGTAGGATGTGAAGAAAGCCAGGCAGTAACATTAGCATTAAGAAAACAAGGGCACGAAGCATACAGTTGTGATTTACTACCTGAAAGTGGTGGGCACCCAGAATGGCATTTACAAATGGATGTATTTGAAGCAATAAAATTTAAAAAGTGGGATGCTGGGATATTCTTTCCTACTTGCACATACTTAACTGTAAGCGCAAATAAATGGTATAAAGACCAACCTAAACGAAAAAGCGGAACATTAGTAGGTGCAGAGCGAAGGGAAGCCAGGGAAGAAGCAATTAAGTTTTTTATGAAACTTTATAATTGCGATATACCACAAGTAGCAATTGAAAACCCGATTGGAGTAATGAGCAGCAGGTTTAGAAAGCCAGACCAAGTTTTGCAACCCTGGATGTTTGGACACGGAGAAACAAAGGCAACTTGTTTATGGCTACGGAATTTACCAAAATTAAAACCGACAAATATAGTAGGAGGTAGAGTGCAACGGATGCACTTGTTGCCAAAAACAAAAGATAGAGCGTGTTTAAGAAGCAAAACATACGATGGAATTGCCGAAGCGATGGCAACCCAATGGTTTTGCAAAAACCAAAGTGCGCAGGCAATTTTATTTTAATTGTTTGTAACGAATGATAATATGGCAAGGTGGGAGTTTAAGATGCTTCACTTTCAGTTTGCTACAATGATTAAAAGAAGCACAAATATATCAATTTGGAACACAGCCCCACTTTGCTATATTTATTGTTATAGGTAGGCTGTTAAATTATTTTATTATGGCAAAAAACCGTAAAAAAAGAAAATCGAATAAATCATATGCTATTTATTCGATAGAGGACAAAAGAACAAGGACTGAAAGGTTTGCGTCTTACAGTGAAGCATATAACTTTATTCGCAAAAAAGAAGGCATAAATTCTATTAAGGGATATTTTAAGATTATTCTAAAATAGTAAAATATAGGTAAGTTATTTCGGTAGCTTACCTATAACG
>QMPG01000645.1 GCA_003648455.1 Bacteroidota bacterium | reverse complement strand
TAGTATTTATACATTGTAGCATTTAAAAAAATGAGCAACTTATTTTTAGCCATATATAATCGTATAGAAAATCACAGGATGGTTTCTCTGTTTATGTTGGTTATAATAATAATTGGGAGTGCATTTTTTGCCAGTCAGTTAAAGCTCTCAGAAGATATTACAAAAATACTACCTGATACTGAGAAGATTAATAATATGAATTTTGTTTATTCAAATTCAAAATTCCTTGACAAAGTTGTTTTTAATATTAGTTTTGCCGACACCACAATAAATAACCCTGAGCAGCTTGCTGATTTTGCTGATAAATTTATTGACTCCCTAAATTCAAAATTTGTTCCCGGTTTAATCCAATCCATCGATCTTGCACCCGGACAGGAAGAAATGCTTAGTGTTTATGATGCCGTTTACAATAATCTTCCTGTTTTTTTATCTGAAGAGGATTACAAAATTATTGATACAATTATTACAGCCGATAATATTCAAAAAAGCATAGCTTCTGATTATTCAACATTAATGTCGCCAGTTTCGTTTATTACTAAAAAACTAATTGCTAAGGATCCACTATACTTTACTCCAATTGCGTTAAAGAAATTCAGCGCATTCAATATTGGAAATAATTTTCAGGTTTTTGGTAGATATTTTATATCTGATAACCATCGAAACCTGATTATCTTAATAACACCCGTGTCAACAAATAAAACAGCCAGTAATAATATATTGTTTGATGGTATTGATGATATTATAGCAAATCTAACTTTAGTTGATTTCAAAGATATTAGGGTTGATTATTTTGGAAATGCAGTTGTTGCCCTCGGAAATGCCAATCAAATAAAAAAGGATATTATTATCACAATTACGATCGCCATGTTGGTTTTAATATTGGTGATTACCCTTTTCTTCCGTAGTAAACGAACTTTCCTAATTGTATTTCTACCGGTTGTATTTGGAGCTTTGGTTTCATTGGCTATGTTGTTTATTCTAAAAAAGGAAGTGTCGGCAATATCACTGGCAATTGGATCTGTATTGTTGGGGATTTCTGTAGATTACGCACTGCATATATATTCGCATTTTAGGCAACATCAATCAAAGAAGTTAATTTTCAAGAATCTGTCGACACCCATAATATTAAGTAGCCTTACCACAGCATCTGCCTTTTTATCATTGTATTTTATCAACTCCGAAGCATTAAATGATCTTGGACTTTTTGCTGCAATAAGCATATTGAGTGCAGCTATTTTTTCTTTAATTGTTCTTCCTCATCTTCTGGGTTCCAAAAAAGAAGTAGCGTCTGAACATAAGCCCAACTGGATTGATAAGTTAGCCAACTATAATTTTTCGGGTAATGGATATCTGAAATCAGGAATTATAATTACAACAATTATACTGTATTTTGCTGCACAACATGTTGGCTTTGATGCAGATATGATGAAGAATAATTATATGAGCGACGAGCTTAAGCAAGTTGAAAAAAGATTAAATGCAGTAACAAACTTAAGTAAAAAGACTATTTATATTGTTTCGCCAGGTAAAAATATTGATGATGCATTGGAGAATAATACTCTTACTTCAACTATCATTAACAAACTCACTAATGAGCAAATTATACAGACTGCAGCAGTAGTAAATAATATTTTTCCATCGCAAAGTCAGCAGGAAGAAGCTATTATAAGATGGAATAAATATTGGGAAAATAAACGAGAAACTGTTATTAAAGATGTTGCCAAGGCAGCTGTTAGTACAGGGTTTAGCAACAAAGCATTTAATAATTTTAATACATGGTTAGTTCGTGATTTTAGCACTATTACTCCAGCAAATGCAGGAATTATTCAGCAGTTATTTTTAGATAAGTTTATTATTGAAACAGATACCATGTCGGCAATAATAAATGTAGTTAAAGTAGGTAGTAACGAAGAAGATATTAATAAAGTTTATGATGCTTTTGCAGAAGAAGATGCAATGTGGATTATCGACAAACGACTAATTACCAGTGAATTCGTCACGATACTAAAGGATAACTTTAACAAGCTGATAATTATTTCTCTTTCATTTGTATTTATAATACTACTAATTGCCTACGGGCGAATTGAGTTAACAATAATTACAATGATACCTATGATATTTAGCTGGATATGGACAGTTGGTATAATGGGGTTATTGGGCATCGAATTTAATATATTCAATGTCATAATTCTAACTTTCATTTTTGGACTTGGTATTGATTACAGCATATTTATCATGCGTGGATTGCTTATGGAATATAAATATGGCATTCATGATATTAGCTCTTATAAAGTTTCTGTAATACTATCTGGTATTACAACATTACTCGGAATTGGAGTTTTAATTTTCGCAGCACACCCTGCATTAAGATCCATCGCAACCATGTCAATAATTGGGATATTGTCGGTTGTATTTATCACCTTAACACTTCTTCCTGCAATTTTTAGTTGGCTTGTTACATACAAAAACGGACTTAGAAATCGACCCGTTACCCTGCTCGATTATATTTTTTCGTTATGGGCATTATTTGTTTTTATTACCGGTTCTCTTTTTCTTTCAGCTATTTCAATTATTCTTTACATTGTTCCGATTCCAAAAGCGGCAAAAAAAACATTTATTCATAAGCTATTTCGATATCTTACATGGTTTATGATTTACATGAATTTCCTTTCAGGAAAAAAAATTATAAACCCTAATAATGAGGATTATAGAAATCCTGCAATTATTATTGCAAACCATCAGTCGCACATCGATTTGATGTTAATG
>QMPG01000644.1 GCA_003648455.1 Bacteroidota bacterium | reverse complement strand
TCTATTAATAGATTACTTGATCCCAAAAATGAATCTGTAACACTTCAGACTTTAGAACGTGCGGCTTTAGCTTTAGGAAAAAGAGTTCAGATTAATTTTATTTAGTAGGTATCAGAGTTTAAATTTTTCTATAAAAAATTTTGTGTTTTCTAATTTAGAAATGCAGCTAATTCCAGAAAAAAATACAGCTGTAAATTGATAAAAAAAGCACCCAGGTCGAACCTTATTTTTAAATTATGATTTATAAAAAATGATTTAAAAAGAGGGGTAAGAAAGGATGCTTAAAATGATTGATGTAAAATTAATCAAAGATCTAAAAGAAAACAAAGGAAAATCTTTGCGGGAAATTGCCCGAATTACAAAACACAACTTTCGAACAGTAAAAAAATACGTAAAAATGAAAGATTTTTCAGAAGATCCGAAAGTTAAAAAAATTAAGTTGCCAAAATTAGCACCATTTTATTCTGTAATTGATTCCTGGCTGGAAGCAGATAAAAAATATTCAAGAAAACAAAGGCATACAGCAAAACGAATCCATGAGAGGCTTAAAGAAGAATTTGGAGAAAAATATGATGCAAGTTACAGCCTGTTAGCAGAATATGTTTCAAAGAAGAAAAAGGAAATTAATAACAATCAAGGCTATCTGCCACTGAAACATATGCAGGGATCAGCCCAGGTAGACTTTGGCAGTGCACAGTATTATGAAAATGAGGTCTTAAAAAAATATAAATATCTTATACTGACCTTCCCTTATAGCAACCATTATTATTATCAAGTATTTAAAGGCGAAAATCAGGAATGTTTTTTAACAGGATTACAAAATATATTCAACCATATTGGGGGTGTTCCCACAAGAATAATGTTTGATAACCTCTCGGCAGCAGTAAATATGCGAAAAGGGGAACGGACCAAAACAGAAAAGTTTTTAAAATTTGAAATGCATTATGGATTTGAAGCAGTATTTTGTAATGCTAATGCCGGAAATGAAAAAGGAAATGTCGAAAATAAAGTTGGTTACCACCGAAGGAATTTCATGGTTCCTGTACCAACAATTGAAAATTTTGCGGAGTATAACAGAAAAGCATTTCCAGCAACAGAAAAAGAATTTGATAAAATACATTACAGTAAAGGCAAATCTACCGGAGTTTTGTTTGAAGAAGATAAATCGGCATTGAAACCTCTACCTGATTATAATTTTGATATATATAAAGTAGTTAAAGCAAAATGCAATAAATATGGAATGATTCAAGTAGATAAAAAACAATATTCTGTTGCTCCAAATTATGCCGGTCAAGAAGTATGGGTATTTATTTATCATGACAAAATCCGGATAAAAGATGAAAATTACCAGATAATTGTAGAGCACGAAAGACTTTACGGGGCAGAAAAAGAATCGATGAATTGGCTGCCTTATCTTGATTTGATCCAAAAAAGACCAAGAGCATTGAAACATATTGATTTTTTTGATAGTCTTCCGGAAAACTGGCATCGAATTTTCGCTGAATCAGAACTCTATGAACAGCGGGAATATATGAAAATATTGTCAAGCATTCTGCTGGAATCCACTATGAATTTTGCAGAAAAAGTATTAGAAGAGACAATAAAATTTGGTGTTTCAGATTATGATTCTATAAAAGCAACTTATGAAAGATTGAAAAATGAAAATATTACAATTGAAAAATATGAACCTGAAAACACGCCTGAACTCCCTGAATTTATTCCTGAATTTGAAAGTTATAATGAATTAATCAGGAGTATCTAAAATGCAAAAATTAATAGAACAAATGTGTAAAGACCTTAGAATTGGTAATATAGTATCGAAAAATTATCAGAATATAGAGGCGGATTCATATGAAGAATTTTTATATAAAGTATTAAAATCAGCAGTTGAAGAACGGGAAATTAATAGAAAAAACAGGCTGTTGAAACTAGCAAACTTTCCTGTATTCAAAACTTTTGAAAATTATTCTTTTGAAGATATACAAATACCAAAAAAAATATCCCTCGATGAACTCAAGCAAGGCGAATTTATACAAAGAAAAGAAAATCTCATTCTTTATGGCGGAGTAGGTGTCGGTAAAACTCATATGGCAACTGCAATCGGAATGAATTTGATAAATCAGGGCAAAAATGTAAAATTTTTCAAAACTCCAACTTTAGTAAATATGCTTAGCGAGGCAAAAAAAGAAGGTATTTTGGGAAATTTGATAAAAAAAATTAGCAGGGCTGATTTGATAATTCTGGATGAATGGGGCTACATTCCATTGGATAATAATGGTGCACAGTTACTTTTCCAAATTGTAGCAGATTTTTATGAAAAAAAGAGCGTTATTATAACGACAAATCTTGATTTTAACAGTTGGAATTCAGTTTTCTATGATGAAAAGTTAACTGCTGCAATTATTGACAGGCTGATCCATCATAGTCACCTGATAATTTTCACTGGAAAAAGCCACAGATTGAAAAATTCTTTGATGAAATAAATTGAAATTATGATGTTTATTAACACTTAAAAAACTACGACCCGGGTGCTGCACTTTTTTTTGGAAAACGCTGCATTTTTGGTTTGGAAAAAACACTTCAGATTTATAAAAAATGTATCATGACACTACTTATGTATTTCCATTGCATGATGATAACGAATTGTTTGGTAGATTATAAATCAGGCTGGCTTAGCATGGAATACAATATTTAAGAAACAGGATAATTTCAGAAAAGCATACTCTAAGTTCGATATAGCAACTGTTGTTAATTACTCAATAAAAGC
>QMPG01000643.1 GCA_003648455.1 Bacteroidota bacterium | reverse complement strand
TTTTTAGAAAAAAAAACTTTTTTAAACAAAAAAATCAGGAAAGTTTAATATCAAGATATTTTTTGGATATGTTTTTAACAGGCAGCCAAACAGAAGAAAAGCCAATTATACAGACAGTTAAGAAAACAATAACAATGTCAGATATTTTTACAAAAACTGGATAAGTGTCAACAACAAAAGAACTGCCTTCGGATGAGAGTTTTATAATGCCGAATTTTTGTTGCAGATAACAGATAAAAATACCAATAATCAAACCAAATATTGCTCCTGTAATTGATATTAACATGCCTTCATAAAGAAAGATTTTTTTTATTAATTTATTATTAGCTCCCATGCTTTTTAATACTGTAATGTCTTCTTTTTTATCGAGTATTAGCATTGATAAAGAACCAATAATATTAAAAGTGGCTATTAATAATATGAATGAAAGTATGAGGAAGATAGCAAATTTTTCGGATTTCATTATTTTATAAAGCATTTCCTGTTGCTGAAACCGGTTTTTTACATAATATTTATCTCCTGTAAGAGCTTGGATTTTTTCCTGAATATCCTTTTTATCACAATATTTATCCAATCCTATTTCTACAGAAGTGATTTCATTTTTATAGTTTAAAAGTTGTTTTGCAAATCTTATTGGCACTATCATATATTTTTCATCAAAATCCTGTTGAATAGAAAAAAACCCTGAAGGATAAATGTTTTTGTAATTAAATGCATTGTTAATATTTAAAGCTGATGTTTCTCCTCTTTTTGGAGCATAAACAGATAATGGTGTTATTATATCGTTTAAATTAATGCCAAGATAATAAGCAATACCATAGCCAAGAACAGTAAAATTATTATTATTATTTTTCAGGATGAAAATTCCTTCAACAACAGCAGAATCTATTTTTGTCATCTTTTCAAAGTCATTATCTACACCTTTTATTGTAACAATATCTTGTTTGTTATTATATTTTAGCAGAACATTTTCTTCGATAATATCTGTGTAATATGCTACGCCAGGGATTTTTTTAATTGAGTCAACAGGAATATCATATTTATTAAAAGTTTTACCATGTTTTGCAGTAATTTTAATATCAGGGTTAAAAGTATTGAATAATGATTCCACAAGATTTTCGAACCCATTAAAAACAGATAATACAATAATAAGAGCCATTGTGCCGATAGTAACGCCTATTGCTGAAATGCCTGATATTATGTTAATAATATTATGAGTTTTTTTTGAAAATAAATATCGTTTTGCTATGTAAAATGAAAAATTCAAATTTTTATTTTTTTGCTTTTATAATTAACCCTGTACCTGAATTATGTTTTTTATTTACATCAATAGAATTTAAAATTAAACAAAAAGGGAAAAGGATAATGTAATAAACAGGTAAAATTAAAAAGAATAATTTAGAAATGTTAAGCATTTCGATAGGATATTTCATAGAAAGTATCCATGATATGTTTCCCGGTTTGCCGTAAGAATATTTAGATTGAATATTTTTAAAACCTGCTTTTTTAAGTTTTTCTTCTATGTCGATAATGCTGTAGCCATTACGTACATGCTCGTCTATAAAAGATCCTTCGTGGTGGTCGTGAGCATCAGAGCCTCCCTGGTCAGAAGGGGTTGAAATAAATAAAACACCATCTTTTTTTAAAGAAGCATAGAAATTTTTAAATACCTCAACATCTTCAAGAATATGTTCCATAACATCAACAGAAAGAATCATATCAAAGCTTTCAGGTTTTTTATATTTTGTTAAATCAGCAATTTCGAAATGAGTATTTTTTCTGTTGATTTTTTTAAAGAAATCATTACAATCTTCAATTTGTTCTTCTTTAACATCAACACCTGTAATATTCCATTCTTTGTTTAATGAAGAAAGATAATAAGTATATTGTCCGAATCCTGAGCCTGCATCTAAAATTTCAACATTTTTATTCTGATTTTTTGCCCACTTTTTAATTGCTTTTTTAATATGCCATGTCCTGAGTAATAATATATCAAGAAGTTTATAAAATATTATTCTTAAAAATGGTTTTTTATTAAAGACTTTACCTAATGAAAATTTTATAGGGTCGTATTGCATAAAAATATTATTTTAAAAGATTTTCAATATTTTCAATATAATCTAATGAATCGTCTTCGTAGAAAACAATATCAGGGATAACACGTAATTGGTGCCTGATTTGTTTTGCCAGGATGTATTTTATTTTTTTTGTGTGTGTTCTGACTTTGTCTAATATCTCCTTTTTGTCTTTTGCAGCAAAAATACTCAGATAGACTCTTGCAATAGAAAGGTCTTTAGTAACATATACTTTTGTTACAGAAACCATTGAATTGTCAAAAAGTTCATTGCTTAATTGGTTTATAATTTTACTAAGGTCTTTTTGAAGCAATTTAGAAATTTTATTTTGTCTTATCGTTTCCATAATGATAAATATATTATTGGCTCTTTTAGTCAGGTTAATTCATAAACTTAAAAGACAAAATTCTGAATTAATCTGACGACTGAGTTAAGCTAATATTTTATTGTCATTTACTTATAAAATTTATGCTTTTCTATGTCGGGGTTAACCTGAATTATCTCTATTAATTGTAGCAAAAATACAAATAATTCAGGTTAGGTTTAATATTTTTCAATCTTATT
The DNA here is from genome assembly GCA_003648455.1 of Bacteroidota bacterium. Next base: position 129 of record QMPG01000643.1, on the reverse strand, counting down.
TTTTTTACATAAAATTATAAGTTAAAAATTATTGACAAATTTTTTTATGATTAATTTCAATTTAAAGAATAATAAAGAAAATAAGATTTGTTTTTTTCTGTTATCTTTGTCTAAAAATATTTTTGGGTG
>QMPG01000642.1 GCA_003648455.1 Bacteroidota bacterium | reverse complement strand
CCTAACTTTTCGGCGGTTGTAAATGGCAAAAGTAAAATCACCAATTTTTCGCAATTGCAAATCTACAATTTTTCGCAAAAGTAAATCACCACTTTTGCGGTTTTTTTTTGGATTGTTCAATTCTTTGTGGAGCGTAGCGGAACAAAGAATTGAACAATCCAAATCTCTTATTATTTCTTTTTATTACCATCTTTATTGTTGTTATTATTTTTAAAAATTGTTTTCCTGTTCTCCATCCGATAGCTCTGGCCTGATAATTTTATCACCTCGCACCTATACAAAATCCTATCAAGTAATGCTGTTGATAAAACCTCATCCTCTAAAACTTCTGCCCATTGTTTTGGTGATTTATTGGTTGTAATTATTACCGAGCTTTTTTCGTGCAGGTAATCAATCAAATTAAAAAATGCTACTGCTTCGTGTTTTTTCATCGGGAACATCATAATATCATCAATGGCTATTAAATGCGATTTTAACAAACGGTTGTATTTACCTAATGCAGATGAGGTAACTTCTTTTAACCTGATTATATTTATGAGTTCTTCCATGGTTACAAAGTAAGATTTATAACCTTGTTTTACGGCTTCAAATATTAACCCTGATGCCATAAATGTTTTGCCGGTTCCTGATGGCCCCATAAATACTATATTGTAATTTTGTTCCAGCCAAAGGAGTTCCCTCAGCTGTTTTAACTCAGGTTTGCTCACTCCGTTTGAGAAGTTAAAGTCGTAATAATCTAAATTGTGGGTTGTGGGCAAACCTGCCATTTTCAGCCTTCTCTGGTAATCGGTCTCCCTTCTGTGCTTTACTTCCCGGCCCAACAGTCCCAGGGTATATTCTGTGTATGTTGGCTTGTCTATTTGTGCCTGATGGATGGTGCTTTCCACATTCTTTTTCAAATGTGTTAACCGTAAGCTTTCGGCATACGATTGCAATAGTTTTCTTTGGGTTTCCATTAACTTAAAATATTTTCGTATTGTTTGATATTACTTGTTCCTACATCGTTGTATTTGCTTTCTTCTGTATATTTTACCTTATTTTCTAACTTCTTAATATCGGGCAATCCCTCTTTTGCTTTTTTGCTTTCTTCTTGTTTTTTATCAAGAATGTCAATCAAATTTTTTGCGTTGAATATCTTGTTTTCAATACAGAATAAAAGGCCCTCTTTTTTATTTTCATTCGAATAAGTTTTATGGTTTTTGATTATGTATTGCAAATTGTCTCGATAATACCGGCTTTTGTTTTTGTGCAATTTTTCAAAATATTCTTTTGCAATTTCTGTATTATCAAAAATTTCCAAAACCTGTTTTTGATACGTTTCAAGTGTTTTTGACTTCTCTCTGCCGTGGTCGGTATTTCTGATAGTTTGGCCTTTTTCTTTACATAATTTATGTGTGCATATTAGCTCATTTTGCGATGTGTAGATTTTTAAAGCTTCTTCCAATATTTCTAAAATCACATTGCTGTCTTTGTCTTTATATGTACCAAGGGGTAAACTGTAGAAATTACTTTTGAAACAAATTGTGTTGTCCTTTCTTACTTTATAGGATTTTAATTTCTTGTTCTCAACCTTTGATTTTACCGGTAAAAGATATTTTTTTTCTTCTTCCCATTGTCCGACAGGTACTAGTTTTGTTGATGAATGGACTTTCGTATTACCGGTTCTTTTCAGCCACGCAAGGGCTTGTTCATTTAGTATATCTATGTTGATGAAAACTCTGCCACGCAAGAAATTTTGTTTTACATATTTAACAACATTCTCAATCTTGCCTTTGCTTTGAGGATCGGCTTTTCTGCAAAATACTGCTTTAAAATCCTGTGTTTTACAAAAGTTGGAAAAGTCTTTGGTCAACAGGTAATCGCCCAGGTTTTCGTCGTGTATAAAAACGCTGTCCTGGTCGTAAATTATTTCTCTCGGTACTCCTTCAAACCAGGCATATGCCAGGTGATGGGCTTCGGATGAGGTCTTTGCTGTAAAGGGTTTTGTCCCAAATAAGACAAACTTATATCGTGAGCGGGACAACACCATTGTAAAAAAGTAAACTTTCTTTCTGCCCTCTTTTTGGGTCTGTAGCCAGGTTTCCCCAAAATCTACCTGAGCTTCTTTGCCAAAATCTACTTCCGGTAGTTTTTCAAATACCCTTTCTGTTGTTTTTTTCGGCTTTGGAAGGTCGTATTGTTTTCTTATCCCCAACACAAAATTATAAACGGTTTTGCTGTGTATGGTTGGAAAATCCAGGTAGTTCTCCTTTAGCCTGTCTTCTATTTGGGCTGCCGACAGGTAGGGCTTTTGTGTCAATAAATCCTTTACAAAAATTCGGTAACCGGATAACTTCTTTGGTAAATTTCTTTCTTCTCTTATCCAGTTATGAAATTCTTCTTCTGTAATTTTTTGATACTTCCGAATTGTTGACCTGTCCAAGTCAGTCTCTTTTCGTATCTGGCTCTTGTTTAAGCCTTCTTTTGTTAATCTTTGTACTTCGTACCACATATAAAATTTTCGTCTTTTGTTATTCATTTTTGTTAGAATTTTTTTTAATTTTCAAAATTCTAACTTTTTTTTTCTCCAAAAGTGGTGATTTACTTTTGCGAAAATTTGATGATTTACTTTTGCGAAAATTTGACGATTGCTAGTTGCTGCTTACAAAGGATGTGAAGTATAGGGTATATATGGGGTAAAAAGTGTCTTGTCCTGAATTTTAAAAACTGTAGGATACATTCCCCCTTCCCCCTTCCCCCTTTCCACTTTTCCCTTTTCCCTTTTTCCTT
>QMPG01000641.1 GCA_003648455.1 Bacteroidota bacterium | reverse complement strand
TATGCGGCATCATCTGATGAAACCAGGACAAATCCTTTGTTGTCTTGCAGGTTAAAAATATAAAAATTATCTGCAATTATTCCGCTATCTTTTGTAAACTTAATTTCCTGATATTCTAATTTTGAGAAATCATTAATTCGTTCATAATATAGATTTGTTGCAATTAATCTTGCTGTTTCTAAAGTAACTTCTTTTGCATAAATACTGTAAAAAAACAATAAACATAATAAAATAAAAGTGAATTTCCTCATTTTTAATCTCCTTAATTTTTTTTCTGACTCTTCGAATTCTCTCGACTTCCATTCCGGTAGACATCTTTTTCATTTCATGCCTACCAATTCTTATTGTGCTCTCTGCTATTCCAGTTGCTTTTGAAACAGCTACGACACCTCCATAACCTAATGAGTTAGCTTCAACTGATGCTCACATTCTACGACCTCGCTCATCAAACTCATTTTTAAGAGTGTTATACTTAATTCTAATTGCATCTACAATCTTTTATGTTATCCATATATTATATTATATTATAATATAACATAAAAAAACTCAAAAAGAAAATATAAATCGATGAGTTAATTATTTCCAGTTACTTAGTGATAAGATACCTGCAGAATACAACAGGTGGGTAGTGTTTAACAAAATGATATTGAATCTAAATTTAATGATCCAGATTTAATCATTTATGAACCTTGGGATACAGAGCCAAACACAGATTATTCAAATGGTAAAGGTGAGCAAACTACCTTTGAATCAGTTTTCTTTTTATATATGAAGAGAATTATACTGCGGCTATTCCGTTATTTAAACAAGTGCTCGAAGATAGTCTTGAAACTATTGAAAATGAGATAACTATTTCATCTTTTAACTTGTTATAGTGAACTCGATAATTTATCTGAATTAAGCTTATATATCGATGAAAGATTATCATTAAATCCATCAGAGGGAATTGCAAGATCATATGAAAATTGTAAGATGTTAATCGAACGTTCATCACAAAATTTACTTTCTATCCCGAAAGTTGTTTTATATAACAACTATCCCAATCTGTTTAATTCGGAAACTACAATTACTTTTTCTATCACCGCAAAGGACGCTAAGAACGCAAAGATTGAAATCTATAATTTAAAAGGACAGAAAGTGAAAACTTTTTCAAATCTCCAAATCAATAAATCTCCAAATCAACAAATTATCTGGAATGGAACCGATAAAAACAATAAACCTGTGAGTTCAGGAGTATATTTCTACAAACTTAATGTGAATGGCAAAACAAAAGCTATCAAGAAATGTTTGCTACTCAAGTAAAAATGTGTAAATAAAGAATCAGCTCGGAAGAGATTCCGAGCTGATTTTGGTTTTGTTCTCAAATTGTTATGAAAAAAAAATCACACAAATTCGTAAAGACGCAAATGAAATAAAACATGAGAATTGTTACAGATTGCCTTCTAACCATTCTCAACTCACACTCCCTTTGGTCGTTATAAGTCGAGTCTGGTATAAATAAACAGAGCATATTATCTGCGATTCCAAAATGCAAAAATGGATGATTTTACTGAGTTTAAAAAATATTCTACGAATTTAATACAATTCAATAAAGCAAAAAAGCAAACTTGAATCTTCCCATTATCTGTTCCTTATTTTAGATTTACTATATTTTTAATAGATTTCAAAATTCGTAACTGCTTTAATAACATATAACTAACAATTTAAATTTTATTATATATTTATTATTATAAAAAAATCCCAAAAAACTGTTTGACACTTGAATAATATCTAAAAAATCTCCCCTCAAATTTTTTTAGATGGAATTCTTCTTGGAAATCAAATTAAATATGGAGAGTTAAAGAAAGATGATTAAAGATCAAAATGAGATTAATACAATTATCACTAAATATATTGGTAAAAAAGGAATTCTTATCCCACTTTTACAAGAAGTTCAAAATATTCAAAATTACCTTTCAAAAGAGACGATGAGATATGTTGCCGAAAAAACAGGAATAAAATTAGCTGAAATTTATGGAGTTGCCACTTTCTACACAATGTTTTGTTTAAAACCACAGGGGAAACATATAATTCGTGTTTGTAAAGGAACAGCTTGTCATGTTTCTGGTGCAAATGCTATTGCAAGTTCTGTTAGAAATGAATTAAAACTTGGAAAGGATAAGGATACTACCGAGGATGGAAAATTTACAGTTGTGGAAGTCGCTTGTCTCGGTTGCTGCAGTCTATCTCCAGTTATTATGATAGATAATAATACTTATGGTAAACTAACTTCTAAAATGATTCATAAAATTTTAAAAGAATATGATTAATAGACATTTGTAATTGATAAAGAATAAATAGAATTATATTTTCGAAGGAAATTGGTTTTTCCTTTGATTATAAATTGATATGAAATAACATTAATAGCCCACACCTTTAGGTGTGGGAATGAAAAAGAAAAGGATAATACGCTGTTCACAGCGTTCTTATAAAATAAGCAAATATTGAATTTGGAAAAAATGCCAACAAATTTATTTATGTGTGAAGAAATAAAAAAAAGTTTTATAATCATTTTTAAGGGAAGAAACGGCGTAAATGCCATGATAACATGGTTGAATTTTTTATTCCCTTATCTAAAGGTAAGGGTTATTGATATTCTAAGCGAAAATAGTTTTTCTTTTGTTTTTTTTCAAATAAAGCATAAAGAAATAGAGAAATCTCTTAAATATAAAAATGAGATAAATGGAAAACCATTTTTTTAGAGTATAAAATAATTTTAAAATAATAAATT
>QMPG01000640.1 GCA_003648455.1 Bacteroidota bacterium | reverse complement strand
TATTACTGGTTTTTACGGATATATACAGAAATTTGTCTCAGCCGAAGATTTACAGAATATAAGTATTCAGTTAACAGTTAAACCGATAAAATTTAATTTGTCGAAGAAAATTAAAATTTTGCCTCTAAATTTTGGATTTTTTTCCCATTATACTTATGGTCAAGAGTTCTGGATAAAATTACCCGATAATTATCCCAAAGGTTATTATTGGTGGCAACCGGGTAGAGTTACCGGAATTTTTATTGGTGGAGAAATAAAAACTGATTTATTTGCAAGTAAAACTCCTGCTTCAGGTACTGCTTTTTATACAAGAATTGGAACACGAGCTTTGTATCTAGCAAGTAAATTCAGTAATTCGTCTATTCCTGTAACTGATATTGTTGAACTGGGTTTTGGAGTGACTGTTTATCGTTAAAAACAAATATTATGAATAAATATATTATCATATTTTTTAGTTTAATAATATATTCAGTTTCTTGCATCGGACAAGAAGAAAATGATAATATACCGAAAATAGAATTAACCACAATAGCCGGAATAAATCATGGAAACAGTTACATTACTTTTCCTGTGGATATTGGGAATATTGAGCCACTCTGGTTTGAAGCAAATTTAACACCAAATTTTTATATTCGAAAAAGTAAAAATTCCAGATTGATGGGAGTACTCACATCACAAATCATTATTAGAATGTATCAGGAGAGATCTTTCCCGGTGAGAACACCAAGTTATATGCCACAAATTACTGTATATTATTTATTAAGCTCAAAAACAAAAGTTAATAGTTTGAGTTTATTTGGGAAATTGGCACATCATTCAAATGGTCAGCAAGGCAATTTTTACATGGAAGATGGGAGCATTAATCATAAAACAGGTAATTTTTCAACAAATTATTACGAACTGGGATTTATTAAAACAAATTACAACACAAGGTATAATGCAGCACAGTTTTTTGGTACAACTGTAGAAATTCATCCACCAAACTTAACCATAGAAGAACTTGATGGATTTTATAGTTTGTATAGATGGAATACAATATTTTCAATCTTCAGGTTGCCGGAAAATAATAATCATAATAATAAAAATGCAAATGTTTCATTAAAAGGACAAACAACATGGATGTTTGGAAAGCTAAATAATTGGGATAATTTTTCATTGAACAGGCTGAATCTGAAATTGACTTTCTTTTATCATCCCAAGTTCTTAGAAGATATTGGGTTGTTTATTCAAATATACCATGGTATGGATTATTATAATATTTATTTTAGTCATCAGATAAATGTTCTGCATTTTGGAATAATGACAGAAAAATTAAGATTTTAAAAATAACAATCTAATGAAGAGATTATGAAATTACAGAATAAAACCATTACATCATTGTATCATTCACCATTAAATAATTAAAAACATGAAAACAAAAGGACTAATACTAATATTGATTTTGATTATAAGTCAATTTACAATGGCACAAAACCCTGATATTTCCGGATTTGTAAGAAACTACACTGGAGCACTATACGATAAAGGAGATTTTTCTATCTTGCAAAACACATTAAATTTAAAGTTCTCTAAATCAGGAGAGAAGGTTGCATTTAAAGCAAATCCAATGTTATACACATACAACACAGACAGTTTAGACCTTAGATTAAGAGAGGTTTATGTTGATTTATATTTTAATAATTTTGATTTACGTATTGGTAAACAACAGGTCGTTTGGGGCAAAGCCGATGGAGCTTTCATTACCGATATTGTTTCCCCTCTTAATCTAACGGAATTTTTGTTACCTGATTTTGACGAAATAAGAATTGGAGTAAATGCCGTGAAATTTGATTATTATCTGGGGAATAATACTTTTGAGCTAATTTGGCTTCCGAATTTTACGCCAACAAAAAAACCGGAGGTTGGTTCTATTTGGTATATTCAGCCCGAATTTCCTATTGCACCAACTTTCGACTGGTCTAAATCTGAAATAACCCCAAGTCTTGAAAACAGCGAAATATTTGCAAAATACTCGGCACTCACATCAAAAATTGATTTTGAATTTATGGGTGGATATACATTTGATGATAATCCTGCCATGCACATTAATAAACAAATAGATATGTCGACGGGCAGTCCGGTATTAATTGGTATCAATGTAACGCCAGAACATCATAGATTATATGTTGGCGGTGGTTCGTTCAGTACCGAAATTAAAGGAGTTGTTTTGCGTGGCGAAGCTGCTTATTATAACGGTAAATATTTTCAAACCGAAGATCCTTTTGCTATCGATGCTTTGGTGCAAAAAGACTATTTGCATTATCTCATTGGATTTGATTTCAACATTAAAAATGTGAAGTTCAGCACACAGTTTATTCAAGAAGCAATTTTAGATTATGATGAAAATATGCAGAATGCAGAAATGGAAAATACAATGACATTTTTAGCACGTTATGATATGTTTCGAGAAACCTTACACCTTGAGCTGTTCTCATACATCGGATTAACCAACGAAGATGCTTTAATAAGACCAAAAATCACCTATGATTTTGATGATAGTTTTTCAATCTTGCTTGGTTCAAACATTTTTATTGGTGATGAAAACGGTCGTTTTGGTCAGTATAAAGACAATTCTATGGGATATTTTAAATTAAAATATAGTTTTTAATTTCCAATTTTGATTACTTTTAAGACGAAATTAAAACGCAAAGTAAAATTAATTTAATGCAAATATCGTTACAACAGTCAAGAATAAATTTCAAAAGTTTTTTGTGGCATGCTGTGTTTCTTGCTTT
>QMPG01000639.1 GCA_003648455.1 Bacteroidota bacterium | reverse complement strand
AGTGAAAATATTAGAGCAGGTGTTTCATATCGAAAATTTCAAAATGATGGTCAAATTGGAAGTTTTTCAATTTCTCACAAAGCTAACAATCATGTTTTTGGGTTGAATTTATCCTATATGTATGTGGATGAATTTGAAGGCAGAGATGTTCCCAGTATAGATCCTCAATATAAATTTGATTCAAGGAATTTTATTACAGATTTTGTATATGGCTATGATTTCAAAATTCTTAAGTTTGGGTTTGGAGCAAAATATATTTATGAGAAGATAGAATTTGAAGATGCAGGTGGTTTTGCTTTTTCAACTGGTTTATATATGGACAATTTGTTGACTGATGACCTTGATTTTGCTTTTTCGTTAAACAATCTAGGTTCAATGTCAAAGATGATCAATGAGAGTTCAGATCTTCCTGCTGATATTACTTTGGGTCTAAGTTATAAATTTAACACTGAAATGGGTATTTCAACTTCTGTTGCCATAAGTGAAAAATATTTATTGAATGATAAAGAGCTTGAATCATATTCGGGTTTGGAAGTTGGTTATCAAAATAAAATATTTGCTAGATTTGGTTATCGTTTTAACAACGAAGGAATACCATTTTCTTTGGGGTTAGGTTTTAATTTTAAAAATATGAGTTTAAATTATTCTTATTCTCCTTTTTCTGATGAAATAGGAGATAGTCATGGATTGGGGTTCACGTATTCATTTGAGTAAAAAAGAGACGTAGCAGTGCTATGTCTTTACGTTACCACTTCTTTTTCACATTACTTTTTTCTTTATTAATCAATGCTTTTTTAACATCTTTCTGAACATTTTTTTCATCATTTTTCATTGCTTCAAGGATCTTCTCAGCTTCTTCTTTTGACATTTTCTTTTTCTTCTCTTGAGGTTTTTTCTGCTGCTGTTGTTGATTTTGCTTATCTTTTTTATCTTTATTTTTATCATTTTTACTTTGTTTTTGCTGATCTTGTTTTTTCTCTTTCTGCTGATCTTTATTTTGTTGTTGTTTTTTATTTTTCTTATCTTGTTTCTTTTTATCCTTCTTATCTTTATTTTTTTTCTGTTGTTGCTGTTGTTGTTTCATTAATTTTTTAACAATTTCGTAATTAATAATCGCTTCTTTGTTACTGTTATCAAGTTTTATAGCATCCTTATAATAACTTAATGCCTCTTCAAGTTTCTTTTTCATTACAAATGTATTGGCGATATTGTATTTTACTTGAGAATTAAACTCTTTATTATCTCCGGATAAAGCTTTTTCATAGCTACTTAAAGCCTCGTCGTATTTTTTTTGTTGAAATAATGAATTTCCAAGGTCATAATACAAAGTGGGATCTTTCTCGGAGGAAGATATAGTTGCAGAGTTGAATTTTTTCTCTGCTACCGCGAAATTTTGTTTATTATATTCTTTTTCACCGGATTTTGCATCCAAATAAGTAATCGCATTCAAATTTATTGTTGTAAGAATAAAAATTATCGTTATAAATTTCATTATTTATTTTTCCTAACTTTTTTTCGTTCATTCATAGCAAGATCAATCATTAACAGTACAACTCCAATCAATAAAATAATTTGGTATCTTTGCTCAAAATCCTTAAAAACCTTTGTTCCAAATTCTTTTTTTTCAATTCTCGATATATCTTTAAAGATATCAGACAATTCGCCTTCGGATGAAGTGGATAAATAGTAATTCCCGTTTCCTTCAGCAGCAATTTTCTTCAAATCCATCTCATTTAGTTTTGAAATAACCGTTTTGCCTTCATTATCTTTAATAAAACCCTTATTTGTAGGAATAGGGACACCTTCTAAAGATCCGATACCAATTGTGTAAATAACGATTCCTTGCTCTGTAGCAGCTTTGACAGCTTCATCAAAACCTTTTTCATGGTCTTCACCATCACTTATAAGTATTATAAGTTTATGTTTCTTATCCTTTGACACAAAAGCCGAAGAAGATGTTGATATTGCTTCAGAAAGTGAAGTCCCATTCTGAGGTAAAAGATTTGTATCCATTATATCAAGAAACATCAGTGCGGCATCATAATCTGAAGTAAGAGGGCATTGCAAGAAAGCTTTACTCGTAAACCCAACCAATCCTATTCGATCACCTTCTAACTGATTTATGAAGTTTTTTACTTCATGCTTAGTTTTTTTTATCCTGCTCGGAATAATATCCTGCGCAAGCATGGATTTTGAAAGATCAATAGCGATGACTATATCGATACCTTGCCGCTTTACATTTACAAGTTTCATACCTAATTGAGGTCCAATCAAAGCGATTACGATTAATGTAAAGCCGAGTATTTGGAGTATTTTTTTTAATATAATTTTTTTCCCGGGAACAGAATCGGCTAAGACCTTTTGCATTTTAACACTCATAAAGCTATTCATAGCTTTAAATCTTGCTCGCACCATAAAATAAAAGAATGCAATTAATATAATGCTTATCCAAAGCAAATGTATGTATTCGGGGTATGTAAATCTAAGTCTTTCCATATTTCCTCATTTTTTATACACTTTTAAACTATAATATTTTGCATAAGTTCGTGACTAATTTACGAGAAAATAAAAAGATATGAAAAAATGTAATATTTTTTGCAATAAAATAGTAAACGGTCACTATTTGACACTTTGCTTTTTGTATATTGTATTCAATTAACAATTAATTGTTTGTTATTCATTAACTAGTAATGGAGAAGGAGTAGGTTATGGAAAGGTTGGAAAGAATATTTTTCATCAACAGGAATCTGAAAAGGAATGGGAAAATCAGTATT
>QMPG01000638.1 GCA_003648455.1 Bacteroidota bacterium | reverse complement strand
TATGGATAAATGTTTGGGAAATTACTTCTTAAAACCAGAAAACGATATAATTGAAATTAACACGTTTATTAACAAGACAGTATTCTATTTATGGAACGATGTTTTTAAAGATGAAGTAGAGGAACATAATATTTTTAAGGATAGTACTACCTACGAGGACTTCTTCCCTATTAGACCTAACGGCATTGAAAAGATTAAGGAAATTCTTGAGATTCTTAAAGTTGATATTTCTACTATAGCTTCAGAGAAATGAAAATCCTAATTGAAGGAGAGAAATATCCGTTAAATGATTTAAGAGAGATTTTTGATGACCCAAAGTTTTATCATCGAGAAAGTCAAGAAGGAATTATATTATCCGTAGGCTATTACCATTCATTTACAAAGACCCATAAAAAAGCACAGCTTGTTTATATGCTTCCAAAGGTCTTTATGAAAACAAATGAAGAAACAGTTTTTGGCATAAGCAAAAGCAGTCTTTTCAATTTAGAACAATCCGACACCTTTAAACATAAAGAACAGTATAATTGGATTAGACAAATTTCGGTATATTTCTATAACAGTTTATTGGAGTTTAAACGCAGAAATAAACTATCAACAATTGTCCAGAGTTCACTTTCGGCAAATTTGAATACAAACCTGAACGAGCAGGATTATTCTTATTTAGATTTACTTTTAAGTTTTGTCAATTTTTACAAAAAGAACAAAAATAATGTACTGTTCAAGCATATTGAATTTAAATCACAGCAAATTAGAAAACCAAATTGGGAGAAAACAATACGTAAATCAATTCCAATAATTTCCAAGAACGGACAACCAATCTATGACGTTTATAGAAATAAAAAGAAAGTAGTAAACACAGAAGAAGAACTATTAGTCTATTTTTTTTCAATTCTCAATCATTTCAATAATGACCATAAGTTATATCTTAAAATTGATAAGTCTTATCAATTGTTAGAAGGTAGAAAATTCAAGCAACTTCAAGAGAATGGTTTATCAAAATTGCACAAAATTAAATATCGTTACTTCAATGATACCTTAAAGAAGATGTACCATCTTTGTGAGATATATTTTTCACAAACGGACAAAAGCAGTATAAGAAATAGAAAAGAAGAATTTATTTCAGTCAATAATTATAATCTCGTTTTCGAGGATATGGTTGATAAGTTGTTTTCAGACCCAATCATAGATAAGAAAACGAAAGATGGTATTTCACTAAAAAACCTAAAATACAATGATGATGGTAAAATCATTGACCACATTTTTGATTATAAGTCCCTGTTAGACACAAGTGACATTTTTTATATAGGAGATTCAAAATATTATAAGTCAGCCAACACAGCCGGAAAGGTTTCAAAATTTAAGCAATTCACATATGCTAAAAATGTGATTCAATATAATATTGACCTGCTAAACGAAACGGGAACTTATTATACAGAAAATTTGAGATATAGAGATGAATTGACCGAAGGCTATAACATTACGCCTAACTTTTTCATATATGGTTACATCAAGGATTTCAAAAATTTTGATAGCGATGAATTAAACGAAAAAGGAGAAATAGTGAAGTCTTTTCATTTTGAGAATAGACTGTTTGATAGAGACACATTATTTGTACATCAATACAAAATAAATTTTCTATACGTATTGAAAGCATACACCCATTTTGGAATCCAAACTATCGAAAATTTTAGAGAAGTAACCAAAAACAGGTTTCGAGAAAATTTTATAGATTTTTTCTCTGATGAAAATAAATCAGAATTTGAGTTTTATGAATTCAAAGATGATAATATAAAAGAATTTGTCGAAATGAATTTCAGAAAGATTAACGGCAAGTGTTTTCGAACAAAAGACAACAAACTGATATTAGCTCGACATAGGAATGACAATACGCTAAATAATTTGACATCAGATTTTAAACAATATGAATTCGGATAAGCCAACGCTAAAACCAAAAATTGCAAAAGAACTTGTCTATCCAATCGCACAGACTGAAAAAAGAAAAAGCACGAAATGCCAACAATACATATAAAAAATAGGCGAGATAGTTGTAGCATCAAGGTTTATAGCCCGTTTGAACTTTATCGTAAGTTGAAAATTTGTGCTTCGCAATCGCATACATTTTCATAGCCAAAACATTAAAATAATCATGAAAATTACATCTTTGATTCTTTTATTAATAGTGAGTTTAAGTACTTTCTCTCAGGATAGTTTTGAGAATATGGAGAATAATAATAATTTCAAACAAATTATTGACCTTAGTGGTTTACCTGATATGGAAAGTAAAACAACCCCAAAATTTATTGATGGAAAAAAAGGTCTTGACAGTTTTATAGCAAATAACATAAAATATCCTAAGGAAGCAATATTGAATAATATTGAAGGAATTGTAGTAGTGATGTACATTGTTAATACTAAAGGAAAAGTGGTTAAAGTACAAACCACAAGCGATACTCCGGAAATATTAAATAATGAATTAAAACGTGTTTTATATAAAAGTGAGCCTTGGATTCCAGCAAAAAAAGGAGAGAAATATTTCAATATGAACTTATCTCTAAGTTATGAATTTAAAATAAAATAAATCTCCAGATTTCCGGATTAATCCGGAATAAGTTTAAGAACCTCCCTTAAAGTTCATTCATTACATTGGCAAGTTCTTCTTTCTTTTTTCTCTCTTCGCGTTGTAAAATATTCATTTCATGAGTTACATGTTTAAGTTCTATTTTTTTCTCAATTTCATTCGAAAAATATTCAATAGACCAACCAATAATATTTTC
>QMPG01000637.1 GCA_003648455.1 Bacteroidota bacterium | reverse complement strand
CAAATCACCAAATCTCCAAATCAACAAATCTCCAAATCACCAAATCTCCAAATCTACAAATCACCAAATCTACAAATCACCAAATCTCCAAATCACCAAATCTTCAAATCACCAAATCTTCAAATCTCCAAATCTCCAAATCACCAAATCACCAAATCTTCAAATCACCAAATCAACAAATAAACTGTGCCGGTGTTCTTCATCTGATTTGCAATCTTATTTTTATATCGCGGGTATTGAATTAAAATGTACTATTTTTCTCGATAAAAGAAATGCTCTTTTCGACAATTATATCTTTATCAAAATCCATTGTAGCAACATGGTATGAATTTTCTAACCAGATAAAATCTTTATTTTTCGAATTGATTCTATCATAAACATAAGTTGCACTTTTTACTGGAATTATATTATCTTCTTTTGATTTAAATATCAATATTGGTTGCGTTATTTTAAATAAATTCTTTTTCATTATTTTAATCAGTTTAAATAATTCATGTAATCCTTTTGTAGGAGTTCGATTGTAAGCAATTTCTTTACAATTTGGATCTTTCAGATCAGAGGAAATAGGTTTAACAGAAGAAACAATTAGCTTAATTACAGGTAAAAAAATAAGTGATGGATTTTTGAAAAGACAAGCATTATTTATTATAATGATTCCTTTAAGTTCAGGATATGTTTCAGCTAAATATAAAGCAAGTGTTCCACCCATCGAGAGTCCAATCACGAATATTTTTGTAACTTTCCCCTTTAATTTCAATAATGATTTATCCAGTTCTTTGATCCAATCCTGATAATGAACTTTATTTAAATCCTGCCATTTGGTTCCATGTCCTGCAAGCAGTGGTAATTCCACATAAAATCCAGCTTCTGCAAATTTATCTGCTAAATATTGCATACTATAAGTTGTTGCAGTAAAGCCATGAATAACTAAAATACCAATATCTTTATTCCCATTATAAGAAAAAGGTTTACTATATTTCCTAATGTCCATTTCACTCAACTTTTCGTAACTTGAATAAATTATAACCAATGAAATGTTCTTTTTACAGCTTTTTGCCAATTATGACATAAAATTTCTCTTTCTTCATTTTTCATTTTGGGAATCCATTTTTCACCGCTTTTCATATTTTGTTTTAATTCAGCTAAATTTTTCCAAAATCCAATAGCTAATCCAGCAGCGTAAGCAGCACCTAAAGCAGTAGTCTCCACAATCTCAGAACGAACGATTGGTATGTTTAAAATGTCTGATTGAAATTGCATCAACAGTCTATTAACTGTCATACCACCATCAACTTTCAACGATTTAAGTTTGATATTAGAATCTTTATACATTGCCATAAAAATATCATATACTTGAAATGCAGTAGATTCCAATATAGAGCGTGCAATATGATTTCTGTTGATATAATGAGTAAGTCCTACGATTAATCCTCTCGCCTGACTATCCCAATATGGAGCAAATAATCCTGAAAAAGCTGGCACAAAATAAATCCCACCATTATCTTTCACTTTTCTGGCAAGCGATTCAATTTCATCGGAATGTTTAATTAACTGTAAGTTATCTCGAAACCATTGAACTAACGAGCCAGCATTTGCGACAGAACCTTCCAATGCATAAATAGCTTTCTGATTCCTAATTTTATAAGCTAAAGTCGTTAATAATCCATATTTGGAATAAATAAAATCTTCACCTGTATTTAATAATAAGAAGCAACCGGTGCCATAAGTATTTTTTGCTTCACCATATTTGAAACAAGTTTGTCCAAAAAGTGCAGCTTGTTGATCTCCCAAATCTCCACAAATAGGAATCGAATATTTAAGCACTCCTTTTTTATCTGTATATGCATAGATTTCCGAATCTATCGAAGGTTTTATTTGTGGTAACATTGAAGCTGGTATTTCAAAAATTTTCAGTAATTCAGAATCCCAATTTAGAGATTTTAAATTCATCATTAATGTACGGCTTGCATTTGTAACATCGGTAATATGAACACCACCTCTCTTCCCACCGCTCAATTGCCATATTATCCAACTATCAATTGTTCCAAAGATTGCATTATCTTTTGTTACAGCTTGTTTCAATCCCGTAATATTGCTTAATAGCCAGTGAATTTTAGGTGCGGAAAAATATGTAGTTAATGGCAATCCTGTTCTTTTACGAAAGAATCCATGACCATATTTTAATTCTAACCCATTACATATCTTATCAGTTCTAATATCCTGCCAGACTATCGCATTATAATAAGGCTTTCCTGTATTAGGATTCCAAACCACTGTAGTTTCACGTTGATTAGTAATTCCAATTGCAGCTATTTCCTCTGCTTTAATTTTCGCTTTCTTCAATGTAGTATCTATTGCAATCACTGTATTTTTCCATATTTGAAGAGGATTATGTTCTACCCAACCCGGTTGAGGATAAATTTGTTTATGTTCTATTTGATAAGAAGAAACAATATTTACTGAATGGTCAAACAATATAAAACGAGTGCTGGTTGTCCCGAGATCTATTGCTCCAATATATTTTTTCTTCATAAAATTTCCTTGTTATAATTTAATATTAATAATTTTTATTCCGGAAAAAATTGGAACAAAATAATTTAGCTCTTCTTCCTACGAAACTAAAATATAACTCCTTTCAATTAACTTTTTAAAATTTATCTTCTTGCTTTTTTAATGTCAGAACTTTCGCAAAGTTTTTCTTTTCTTCAGAGCATTCTCAAGCTCAAATTCCTCTCTCTGCTTATTTGCTGCTTCCAAGCTTTTGAATTTGAATATACCTTTG
>QMPG01000636.1 GCA_003648455.1 Bacteroidota bacterium | reverse complement strand
GATGTGGAGATGTGGAGATGTGGAGATGTGGAGATGTGGAGATTTGAAGATGTGGAGATGTGGAGATTTGAAGATATGGAGATGTGGAGATGTGGAGATTTGAAGATGTGGAGATTTGAAGATATGGAGATGTGGAGATGTGGAGATGTGGAGATTTGGAGATTAGGAGATGTGGAGATGTGGAGATGTGGAGATGTGGAGATTTGAAGATATGGAGATGTGGAGATGTGGAGATGTGGAGATGTGGAGATGTGGGATTTGAAATAAACTATCATTAAACAATATATATTATGAAGAAAAATTTAATTTTAGAATTAAGTATTGAATTTGCGTTGAAAATTATTGAATTTACAGAACTCCTTGAAGAAAAACGAAAATACGTGATAGCAAAACAGCTTTTGAAGTCGGGGACATCTATTGGCGCAAATGTACGAGAAGCCCAAAGTGCCGAGAGTAAGGCTGATTTTATTCATAAATTTAAAATTGCAGACAAAGAAATAAAAGAAACGGAATACTGGTTATTATTATGTAAAAAAGCAGAAAAATATCCAAGTCCGAATGATGATATTTTCAACCAGCTAAAAAGCATCGAAAATATTACATCAAAAATTATTATTACATCAAAAAAATATAACAAATGAAACTAATTTCCAAATCCTCCCATTTTCTAATCCTCAAATTCTCACATCCTCAAATTCTCACATCCTCACATCCTCAAATTCTCACATCCTCACATCCTCACATCCTCACATCCTCAAATCTTCAAATCCCCACATCTCCAAATCTTCACATCTCCTAATCTCCAAATCTTCACATTATAAAATATGAGTAAGCGAAGTTATTATTTATTCAATCCAGGCAGACTCTCCCGAAAAGACAACACCCTAAAATTCACACCAGTAGACGACAAAGGCAAAGAGCAAAAGCCACGTTACCTACCAGTAGAGCAAGTAGATCAATTATTTTGTTTCGGGAGTATAGATGCCAATTCAGCCATGTACAACTTTTTGGGTAAGAATGAAATAGCCGTTCATTTTTTCGACTACTACGAAAACTATACAGGCTCATTTTTATCAAAAGACTATTTATTGTCGGGCAAGATGCTAATAAAGCAGATAGAGCACTATTCGTCAAATAAAAAACGACAAATAATTGCCAAGCAGTTTATTGAAGGAGCAAGTTTTAACATCCTTAAAAACTTAAAATACTACGACACTCGCGGAAAAGATTTATCGTATATAATTGACAAAATAAACGTACTGCGTGTTTCGGTAAACGAAACCACGCAAATACCTGAATTAATGGGGGTTGAAGGAAACATCAGAATGCGGTATTACGATGCTTTTAATTTGATAATCAATAATTTTGAGATGGGAAACCGTACCAAACAGCCGCCTCAAAACGAAGTAAACGCTCTTATATCATTTGGAAACATGATGTGTTATTCGCAAGTACTCAGGTCGTTACACCAAACGCAACTCAATCCCACAATAAGCTATTTACACAGTCCTGGCGATCGTCGTTATTCGTTGGCACTAGATTTAGCCGAAATTTTCAAACCATTATTAGTTGACAGAGTAATTTTCAAGGTAATGAACAAGCAAATGATAACCGAAAAAGATTTCGATAAGAAACTCAACAAGGTGATATTAAAAGAAGCCGCAAAAAAGAAATTTATACAAGCATTTGAAGACAGACTCACAGAAACAATAATGCACCGTAGCTTAAAGAAGAAGGTTAGTTACAAGCATTTAATAAAACTAGAAGCCTACAAATTACAAAAACATTTATTAGGAATAGAAACTTACAAGCCATTTAAAATGTGGTGGTAAAAAACAAATTATGTACATCATTGCTGTTTACGACATTGGAGAAAGGCGAGTAGTTAAAATGTTAAAACTATGCCGACAATATTTAAACTGGATTCAAAATTCGGTTTTCGAGGGAGAAATTACAGCTATTAAACTAGAAGAGTTGAAAATAAAAGCCAAAAAGATAATGAAAGACGATGACAGTCTTATATTCTTTAAATCACGACAAGAAAGATGGCTAGAAAAAGAAGTTGTTGGTAAGGAGAAAAGTACTCTTGATAATTTTTTATAAGTTGTCGAACTATGTATTTTTCATAAATATTAAGTCGGAAAACCAACCAAGTTCATTGAAATCCTGAAAAAACATAGTATTTCAGCTGTTGTCGAACCCATGGTAAAATTACATTATCTTACATCGACAACAAAAGGAGCAAAAATTAAATTGTAAGCATCTGTAAAACAGGAGTGTTTTATTGTTAATTTAGCGGCTTTTAATCGCACCATTTTGGAATTGAAATATGTTATTAATCAGATGACCATAAAGTGAATCTGTTACTTTTAATCGCACCATTTTGGAATTGAAATATTGTTTTAAAAGTCAGATTGTACTTAGTACGCATACTTTTAATCGCACCATTTTGGAATTGAAATCCGCAAAGGCTTTTATGTTTTTCTATCATTCCTTTGGCTTTTAATCGCACCATTTTGGAATTGAAATAAATTAGGTAAAAGTACACTGGCAATTGAGTTTACACTTTTAATCGCACCATTTTGGAATTGAAATTAATGATTTAAAATAGTTATGGCCTTGGCGTTTAGTTCTTTTAATCGCACCATTTTGGAATTGAAATGAATTGTATTTTAATTCAGGTGAATTTGGATTTAATACTTTTAATCGCACCATTTTGGAATTGAAATGTTCATCTAGCCGATAATAATGCTTGGTTTTCTCCACTTTTAATCGCACCATTT
>QMPG01000635.1 GCA_003648455.1 Bacteroidota bacterium | reverse complement strand
GGATAGTGGAAAGTAAAGCGGGAAACCCCGCATTAGAAGTACCCAAATTTGGGGTTTTAAAAACACCAAATTTGTTGGTAATTCTTAAGCGTAGAAAAATTATGAATTTTTCGGGTTAAATAGTTTTTGCTTTTATAATTTAAGTTTGTAACTTAATTTTTCCCCTCAACTGCTACAAGTCCTTTACTTGCGGCTCTTATATTTTTTTTAATTTTTTACCCCACATATACTCAATCAGTAATTAATGTATTAAAAACCTGATTTTATTAAAAATTATTAATAATTTTACATTAATATTTAAAGAAGTTTCAAATTTTTTTGATACTTGATTTTATCTGTGATTATCAGTTTAATCTGAGTCATCTGTGTTCTATTAATGAAACTTAATACAAAATATAAACACATGAAAATTTCGAAATTTTTAAAACAAACCAAAATAATTTTAGTTATATTTTTCCAACTAACATTTATTTTTTCTGCCTATGCAGGTAAAGATTATAAAGAAATTAAATTAAAAAAAATTCAGGGAATTGCAGTTGGTGGAGAGAGCGAAACTCTCGAACATGTTAAAATTAAAGCTATAAATAATGCCAAAATTGAAGCCTTGCGAAAAGCCGGTATTGAAGAAAATATTAATTCATATTCAAACTTGTTTAAAAGCGAAGACAGCAATAATTATGAAGAATTATTTACATCGAATGTATTTTCAAACATTAGAGGAAGTGTAAAAGACATTGAAATACTAAATCTGAAAAAGGAATTTACTCCCGAAGGACAAATGAAAGTTGCTGTTATTATAAATTGCACAGTAATTAAGTATAATACAACTTCAGACCTTACTTTTGATGCTTGGATTGATGGTTTTAAATTGTTTTATAATAATAATGAGGCGTTGGAATTTACTGTAAAACCATCAAAAGATGCTTACCTTAAAGCTTTTCTTATTACAAACGATGACGCTTATGTGCTATTCCCAAATGATTATGAGAAGTCGTACCTCTTAAAAAAAGATACTGAGTATAAATTCCCATCACAAAAAATTGAATACATTTTAACTTCTGAAAAAAAATCAAAAATTCACAGAGTTATAGTAGTCTTGTTAAAAGAAGATATCCCTTATACAGAGGAGGTTACATATAAAAATATTACTAGATGGATTTTTAATATTCCACCCCATGAACGAGTAGTAAAATCTTTTGGGTTTTCTGTAATTGACAATATTAAGAACAAAGGCACAAAAGAATAATTGCATTTAAACATTGCTTATATTATAAATTTAATATACTTTCATATATTAAAAATCCTTTAAACGGAAATAATTTAAATTACAGATAATGAGTAATGAAAAAAGAATTGGAGTTGTTGGTGGAGGAAGTTGGGCGACAGCAATTGTTAAAATTTTAACCGAAAACCTTACTTCATTAAACTGGTTTATGCGAAATGATGATACAATTAATTACATCAAAGAGCATCATCATAATCCAAGGTATATCAGGGCAGCAACTATTAATGTAGATGGAATAAATTTTTTTAATGATATAAATAAGTTAGTTGAGAATTCAGATATAGTTATTTTTGTAATTCCCACAATTTATTTAAAAGCAGCTCTTTCGAAACTTAAAGTAAGTCTAAAAGGTAAATTTGTTGTCTCAGCAATAAAAGGTATAATACCTGACGATAACATGATAGTTGGGAATTATTTTCATGTAAAATACGATGTGCCAATTAATTCAATTGGTGTAATTTCCGGGCCATGTCATGCTGAGGAGGTTGCTCTTGAGCGATTGTCATATTTAACAATATCGTGTATTGATGCAGATAAGGCAAAGTATCTAGCAAGTAAAATTGAATGTAATTATATTAAAACAACCATTTCTGATGATATTTATGGAACGGAATATTCTGCAGTATTAAAAAATATTTTTGCTCTTGCGGCAGGTATTTGTCATGGTTTAGGTTATGGTGATAATTTTCAAGCTGTTTTAATTTCAAATGCTATACAAGAGATAAAACGTTTTGTCGATACTGTTCATCCAATAACCCGCGATATAAACAATCATGTATATTTGGGCGACTTGTTGGTTACTGCATATTCGCAGTTTAGTCGAAATCGTACTTTTGGAAATATGATTGGAAAAGGATATTCTGTAAAATCAGCTCAATTAGAAATGTTAATGATTGCCGAAGGTTATTACGCTACAAAATGTATTAAAGAAATTAATAAAAATTTTGATGTCAGTATGCCAATAACCGATGCTGTTTATAATATTTTGTACGAAAAAATATCTCCGGCTATGGAAATAAAGTTGCTTACTGAGAGTTTGAGATAGAGAAGTTTAAAATCCCTGTCCTTGCGAGGAGGAACAGCCTGTCCCGAAAAATCGGGAACGAAGCAATCCCTAAATAAAGTTAATGGGGAAAAGTGAAGTTGTTTATATAATGACAAATAAAAATAATTTCGAGTGGAATTATTTGTATCATAGATTATTTTGAGGATTGCTTCTTCGCCAGCCGGCGTATCGCAATGACGAATTTAATTGTCCTCATTGCGAATATTAACCCGCTTTATTCATGCAAAAACGAAGTGAATTGCATGAATAAGCGATGGGTAGTGGAAAGTAAAGCGGTAAACCCCGCATTAGAAGTACCCAAATTTGGGGTTTTAAAAACACCAAATTTGTTGGTAATTCTTAAGCGTAGAAAAATTATGAATTTTTCGGGTTAAGTTTGCAGTGAAATTAGTTGTGTATATAAAAATAAAAACAATGAAAAATATAAATTTAAGTATT
>QMPG01000634.1 GCA_003648455.1 Bacteroidota bacterium | reverse complement strand
TTCATATAAATTTAAAATAAAAGCTCCAAAAGAATTGTTGCGACTTGGGTATTATGCCGGTTTTGGCGAAAAAAACAGCATGGGGTTCGGGTGTTGCGAAGTGGTTTTTTAGACAGGATTTACAAGATTTACAGGATTGAAATGTAAATCGAATTGTTTCTTTTTTTTTACAGGATTTTATTGTTAAGTTGGGATGTGATACATTTAAGACAGGATTTACAAAATTTACAGGATTGAAACATTGGCATCAGACTATTTTTATTAACACTTTTAAAAATAATTTACAAACTTAAAATTACTTACAATCATGGAAAAAAAATTATCAGAGAAAAGCAAAAAAAGTGAAATTTTAGATGCATATAATAAACTATTATCTAAAATGGAAAACAAAACAGAAGAACCACAAGTTGTTCAACAACGTCTCAAGAAAGAAGAAAATCTTAAACAAATTTCAGGCATATCAACAAATTCAATTATGAAAAAAATAACAGACTTAAAAATATCTGCGTCCGGTGTTTTAGATAATATGAGCGAACAAATGGTTGCAACATTTAAAGAACTTGAGCAAGTAAAAGAAGCTGTTAAAATTGAAAAAGATAATCTTGAAGAATTGTACCAAATTACAATAAATGCTCATTCGCTTGCTGCTTTGATTGCTGCACAAAAAGAACAAAAAGAAACTTTTGAAATAGAAATGTCGGAGAAAAAAAGAATTTGGAAAGAAGAAGAAATAAAAAGACAGCAGGAAATTAAAGAAGCTGAAGATGCTCTAAAAAAGGCTCGTAAACGTGACGAAGAAGAATATCAATATAATTTGAAGATAAACAGGAAAAAAGAGCAAGATATTTATGAGGCGAAAAAAGAAAAACTCGAAAAGGATATTATTGAAAAGAAAATTGCTTTTGAAAAAGAAATATCTGAACGTGAAAGCACTGTAAAAGATGCAGAAAATGAATTGGCAGATTTACGCAAAAAATCCGAAGAATTTCCTAAAATTCTTGAAACAGAACTCGAAAAAATTCGCAAGGAAACAGAAAAAGAACTTAAAAGGCAATACGATTTTGAGAAACAACTCTCTGAAAGTCAGTACAAAGCAGAACAACAACTGAAAACACAAACAATTGAAACATTAAAAGCAAAAATAAAAGACCAGGAAACACTTATTAATCAACTTACTCAAAAAGTAAACTCATCGGAAAATAATGTGAAACAAATAGCAATGAAAGCAATGGAAACAAGCAGTAAAGAAAGAGTGATAACAGTTGAGAAAGAAAACAAAGAATAAAAAGTTAAAAAATATTTTTACGATTGACATTAATTGGCAAAAGTAGGTTGTAAATTTGGAGGAAAAATTAATTATTAAATGGAAAAATATAAAATATTTTTGACATAATTTTATTATTAAATTTGGGATATGAAACAAAATATAAAAACAATTGATTATGAATGGCTAACTAAACCAACCGGAGACCCTTTTGCCGATACAGGTGGTTATGTTATTCAATATTTGTGGGAAAATGTTTATCCGGATAAAGATATTGATGAACTAATTGATTTTGTAATTAAAATCTATGTGAATGATTGGGAAAAAACTATTTATTTTTTCTTTCCTAATTCACCAATAATAAATAGTGCTTCAAAGAATCATGTAAAAGATACAGTAGATAAATATCTAGAAATAATTAATGACAGAGATGCAATTATTGACTATTGCAGAGTTTCAGGCAGAAAAACAAAAGTTTTTAAAGTAGTAAAAGACCAATTCATTTTAGCGGGTTCAGGGAAATTAGTTAATTACCACCATTTTTTTGATAAAGGAATTTTATTATCTAAAGAAATTATAATTAGACTTTTGTTTGTACCATTAGGTGTTTTAAGAGTAGGAAAATACATGGGGCTGATACAAAGTAGTAACAAAGAAGTTGCTAAATATATTACTGAATTGAATATTTCTCAGAACTTGCAAAACTTAGCTACAGGAATTTCAAAAGAAATTGCAGAAAGTGATTATTCTATTACATCTAATGCTATTTTTGCTTATGCCAGTTTATGTATTAAAAATTTAGATATTGCTAAAGATGAAAAAAGAAATATAGCTCTTACTATGTTTCATTTTACAAATTATAATCAAGGGCCTGATTTGAATTTGTATAAATTTCCATCAACCTTATTTTCTTTTTATCGATTTTGTGAGTTAAAATATAGAGCAGATTGGAAACAATTCATTAATAGTAATTATCACAAAAAGGACACAAAATATAATCAAGAATCAGGGGAATATAAAATAAATAAAAAAGGAAAGACTGAAATATTTTCTTTTAAAGATTTTAGTAAATGGTTTAATCCGATATTGAACAAATTGCTTAATAATCAAAGTATTCTCACTGATTTTAAAAAGTGGTCAGTAAGAAATAAATTAAATTTTGACATAATTAGAATATATCAATTAAATGTAAGAAATATGAAAAAAGAAACAATTAACAAAATTATGGAATTAGCCGATTTCATAATAACTGACAGAAGCGAAGATGAAATTAAGAAGTTTATTACAAAATTAAATAGTGCATCAAAGGCTTATGAATTAAGACGGTTTTTGTTGACTTTAGTAGATGAGAATTATTCTAAGAACAATGAAAAACCAATAATTACAGTAAAAGATTATACTGATTATTTATTTTCTGATGCAGGAAACACAAAAGAAATACGAGATATATTGCTCATTGCAATTTATCAAAAGATGCATGAACTTAATTTAAAAGTAGATGTGGATTTAAAAGAAGAACTAAGTGA
>QMPG01000633.1 GCA_003648455.1 Bacteroidota bacterium | reverse complement strand
TTGTTAAATCTGGAGAAAAGTATACCGGAGATTCCAGTTATAAATATACCAGTCAAAGATAAAAAAAATTATGTTTTATTTTTCAATTTATAATTTTTAATTCTGTAGCTTTCGCCTTTAATTTTTATAATATATGCATGATGCACAAGCCTATCTATTATTGCAGATGCTAAAACCTGATCTCCAAATACTTTTCCCCAGTCTTCAAAATTTCTGTTAGTTGTAATAATTATTGAACCCCTTTCATATCTTTTTCTGATAATTTCAAAAAAGTCATCTAATCCATTTTGCGGTATTTTTTTGAAACCGATTTCATCAATAATCAATAAATCAGCATTAAGTAAATTTCTAATATTATAATTATAAGTTCCATCGCCCCTTGCCGAAAAAAGTTTTTCAATAAGGTCATTAAGGTGCATGAAAATCACTTTGTAATTTTGTTTTAGAGCTTCTAATCCGATTGCATTTGCAAGATGAGTTTTTCCTGTACCTGGCTTTCCCATAAAAATTATGTTCTTTTTTTCGTTTATAAACCTGCACGATGCTAAGTCCTGGATTTGCTTTTTATCTATCTGGGGCTGATATGAAAAGTCGTAATCTTCTATTTGTTTTTGCTCAGTAAGTTTACTTCTTGTAAATCTTCTTTTGTATGAGTTTGAAAGTCTGCTTGCCTTTTCATCATCAATTAATAGTTCCAAAAAATTTATATATGAAATTTTATTTTCAAGAGCAAAAGCATTTCTATTTTCTACCGTTTTTACTATTCCTGACAATTTCAATTTTGTTAAATCTGATTTTATTTGATTCATAATATTTTTATTAAAGATTAATATAAATGGTCGTATTTTATAAGTTCATGATTATAGCCCTGAGCTTTTAGTATATTTTCATTTGCATCATAATCAACTTTATATAAGCCTGTTTCGCAGATGTTTTTCACGCTTTTATAGCTTAAAGCATTATAATCAAAAGCTCGTTTGCAAGCAGCATCAATAATGAGGTTTGAATAAAATTTCCGTAAACTGAAAATACCGGAAATTAATCTGTGCCAATGATGTGGTTTTTCTTTTTGTAATTTTAGAAGAAACAGTAAAACATTCTGACCTATTTTTTCAGCTTTTTCTTTATAAAATGTTTCAGATTTTTTTTGTTTATATGGTGGTTTATGATCTTCTTTTGTAATATATTTTCCTTCACTTTCTGATATTTGATGCACACACAAAAGTTTTAAATCTTTATAAATTTTTAGAATTTTGCCATTCGATTTTGCTGTTATTTCTTGTCGTGCATACTCAAAGGGAACAGAATAATAATTAAGTTCAAATGAGATATGAGCATTAGATTTTACTTTTCGATGTTCAATTTTATAAATCTCAAAACGTTTTTGTGGCAAGGTAATTAGGATGTTTTTTTCTTCATCACAAAAAACTTTTTCAGGGATTAATCGAGTTGTCCCATGCAAACGTTTATTACAAATATTATTATTCCAACTTTCAAGTTTATTTTTCATTTTATAAAAATCAGAATGCAGAACTTGAACTGTTTTAAGAAAACTATTTTTTACATATTTTATTCCGGATTCAACTTTACCTTTGTCTTGACCTCTGCGAACTCTTGCCGTTAAAGGAGCACTTTTATAATGACTTAAAAATTGGCTGTAATTTTGCTGCAAAATCGGTTCGTAAAAATTAGCATTTAAAACTGCTGCTTTCAGGTTATCAATTAAAACTGTTTGCGGAACACCTCTAAAATATTCAAAAGCATTTATATGACACCTTATAAAAGTATCGGTTCTTTGATTGGTAACCACCTCATAATAAGCATAACGAGAATATGAAAGTATCATTGAAAACACCCAAACTTTTACTTTTTTACCATCTTTTTCAAATTTCCCGAAATAACCAAAATCTACTTGTGCTTCTTCTCCCGGATCTTTATTTACAGGAATATAAACTTCTTTTGGTTTTAGTTTTGAAATATGTTCGGCAAGTGTAGAATATCCAATTTTCAGACTGTACTTTTCTTGCAAAATATTGTGAATAATTTTAGCGGTAAATCCTTTTTTGAGAAACTCCAAAATTATATCTTCAAAACCGTCAAGTTTTTTTGAACGATTTTGTTTTGGAATTTCTATAGGATCAGTTTTGGTTTTATCTCTGAGTTTTGTTACTGTTTTTCGGCTAATACCAAGTATACGAGAAATCTCTCTGAGACTTTTGCCTTTGTCTAATAATGTTTTTACTGTGTAATACATATTTATACCATACATTGCTGTCCTTTTTATTAAAAAAGACATAGTTAATAAAATTTAGCCGACCGTTCTCTTTTTTCTTCGGTCGCTATCGCTCCCTCATCAAAAAGAGAACGGTCGGCTATTATTTATATGGTATACTTTTATCTGGAATTGATGTATGAAAGTGGTATACTTTTAATCAGAAGTAACACAGTTAATTAAAAGAGCGTTTAACAAATAATTTACTATATTCATTTTTATTACAAATTTAAATAATCTGTTTGGTTTTTATTATTCAAAGCGTTTTAAATCTGTTTTTTTGAAAGTCCATTCAGGTGTATAAAGTCGTCTTTCAAAGTTTAAATTATACCAAGGGCTAATTTGTTTATTATTAGGGTTTTGTAGTATTTGTATTTCTTGGGCAGGCATATAACTTTGAGCTAATAAAAATAGTTTTTCGCCTGTTTCTTTGTTGAAACACATATCAACAACAATAATCCCATGTCCCGGAAAACCACCTTTAATAAAAATATCACCAATTTCCATATTTTCAAGTT